>JASJCY010000113.1 GCA_030065825.1 Nostocaceae cyanobacterium
CTGGGCGCAAGGGTTGTGCCCCTACTCCTGGGCGCAAGGGTTGTGCCCCTACTCCTGGGCGCAAGGGTTGTGCCCCTACTCCTGGGCGCAAGCATTGCGCCCCTACTCCTGGGCGCAAGGGTTGTGCCCCTACTCCTGGGCGCAAGGGTTGTGCCCCTACTCCTGGGCGCAAGCATTGCGCCCCTACTAACTTTTTTCCGAAATTGCGTGTCATGGGACTGTTGTCTGCATCAGTCCTAATTTTTGAAATTTATTACAAAAATAACTAACTCCTAATAAAGCAGTTAAGGTAATTTTAGGATCTCAAAATTATCACTTAACTGAATTGAATACAGGGGTGCAATGTGGCTTTGGATGACACACAAGCTATAATTGGAAGTGATTAACAATGTCTTTATCTACAAACTATCAAGAAACTAAAAATCCCCAGGAACCATGGAACTGTAAAAACGGAATCGAACGACCAACAAGTACCATGCGTGCTGGTTGGGTATTTAAAAGGTTACTAAAACTGTTTACCAAGCCATTTGGTTTCATATTCCAGCCAAAGATAGTTACAGCAGGTAAAATTTCCACAGACATTTCTAGCCAAAGTTTTCAATTAGATAAATTCATTATTAATTGGCAAGGTTGTGATACCAAACAACCGCAACTATACATCACCCATCAAGATAACCCATCAAAGGTTGTGTGGTCTACCCCTGCGGGGGAAAATTTCGTTGGTGGTGCTAATATTCACTTGCAAATTTTTGAGGAACGAGGTTCAGTAGAAATTGAGGAATCTAAGAAATCCCTATTTCCCAATCAAACAGTTGATAGTATCGAGAAAGTAGAAAATATTCTCACGATTTCTGGACGTCTCCAAGGTTGCCGACAACGTGGTGAAGTCAGATATACCCTGATATTGCAAACCTCTCAATCCCAAGAACTAGATTTTGACCTCAAGATCATAGATCATGGTCAGGTAAATCAAGCACACTTGCGGTTTGCAACCTCCCCTGATGAACATTTTTATGGCTTTGGGGAACAGTTTTCCCGAATTGATTGTAAAGGTTACGAAGTCCCCATTGTTGTTGAAGAAGGTGGTATTGGTAGGGGAGATCCCGGACCCAAAACTCTGAACTTGTTGGGTGTCGCGGGGGAAATGTTCTCTAGTTATGCTCCAGCAGCCCATTTTATCACCAATAAAGGGCGATCGCTATTTCTGATTAATACCGAACCTTCCGTATTTGATTTACGTTCACAAGATACAGCCAGCATCAGGGTATTTTGCAACCAGATGCAGGGGAAAATTCTTGCTGCTGACACACCCCTAGAACTGATAGAATTATATACCAACTATAGCGGCAGGATGCCATCTCTACCTGCCTGGGTAAATTCCGGTGCAATTGTAGGAATGCAGGTAGGTAAGGAAAAGACCCAGAAAGTCCGGGAGGTTTGGAGGAAGCTACGCGCTTTAAATACTCCCATTGCTGGTTTCTGGCTGCAAGATTGGGTCGGTCAGCGTCAAACAAACATTGGTAAGCAACTGTGGTGGAATTGGCAGCTAGATGAAACTACTTATCCTGGTTGGGATAAATTAGTAGCAGATTTAGCACAGGCAGGAATTGCTGTCGGGATTTATATTAATTCCTTTTTAGTAGAACCTCCCCCAGAAAAACTAAAGGGAAAACGCAATCTGTATCAAGAAGCAAAAGAAAAGGGTTTCTTGGTAAAAGATGAAAAAGGAGAAATATATTCAATTTCCATTACTTTTGATGCAGCTTTAGTTGACTTAAGTAACCCAGATGCTCGGGAGTGGTTAAAAAGTATTATCAAAGAAGAGATGCTGAGGATTGGTGCAAAATTTTGGATGGCTGATTTTGCGGAAGCTGCACCTTTTGATGCTGTATTTGCTTCTGGAGAATGCGGACTGAGTTATCATAATCAGTATGCCGTTGATTGGGCAATCTTAAACCGAGAAGCGATTCAAGAAGCGGGTAGGGAAGGGGAAGCATGGTTTTTCAACCGCGCTGGATTCTTGAAGACCCCTAATTACAGCACAGCCATGTGGTTAGGTGACCAAAATGTCACTTGGAACGAAAATGATGGTATGCCTAGCACTCTCAAAGGCTTAATGAGTGCTGGCATATCTGGCTTTAGTATAAACCATAGCGACATTGGCGGCTACACCAGTATCGCTTACGAAGAGGATATGCAATGGTTCACAAAAATTGCTTACCGAGTATTAGAATTTCTGCGCTTGGGATTTAAACGTTCCCCCGAACTCTTCTATCGGTGGATGGAAATCAATGCTTTTACCGCTATATTCCGCACCCACGAGGGCAATCAACCCACAGCAAATATCCAATTTGATACAAATGACGAAACCCTAGAAACCTTCAGTTATTGGGCAAAAGTCTATGCAGCTTTCGCTGACTATCGACAAAAGTTAATGGTGGAAGCAGCAACTAAAGGTTATCCACTGGTTCGTCACCTCGTCCTGCATTACCCTGAGGATTCCCAAGTATACAAAATCGAAAATCAGTTTATGCTGGGTAGTGAGTTCTTAATTGCACCAGTATTAAAACAAGGTGCAAACAGCGTTGATGTATATCTCCCTGCTGGGGAATGGATTCACCTGTGGAGTGGGAATAAATACAGTCAAGGAAAGTATAAAATTGATGCTCCTTTAAAAAAACCTGCGGTGTTTTATCGTCAGGGTTCCCTGGATGCAGAAAATGTTTTGCACAGGTTAAAAGAAATGGGTTTTAACTGAAAAAATAAGCTAAAACACATCTAATTTGCATAAACAAAAATAATCAGTTTCTTGTGGGATGGGCGTCTCGCCCGTCCTGAATATACAAAAATCATCAGTTTCTTGTGGGATGAGCGTCTCGCCCCTCCTGAATATACAATTTAAATATGGAACAGCTTACCAACAAATAAATTATCCCATATTGTAAATCATCCCATATTATACTACAGGTATCCTTGCCTGTCCAGCCATACAGGCAAGGATGCCTGTACCACTATCAAATTTGGGCGATCGCGCACTTTTGGTAAACGATCCACCTAGTGACATCCTCCCACACCAAATCATTGATTATGGTGTGGGCGTGTCCTCGAATCACTTCTTGGACTTCCTGGTTACTTCATGCACGGATTTTCGACACTTGCCTAGGCAAGGCAGCGCGTTGCCGGTGAGACAGTGTGGTCTTGGGGGTTTCCCCCATGTAGCTTGCTTCCCCGTTGGCGAAGCCTTCTCCGAAGGAGTAGGGGTACAACTGCGAACCCGAAGGGGGTTCCCCCGGTTGAAGCGACTGCCGCTGAAACGAGCATATTCCAGCCCCCGGTAGACCGTCTGCACAGGCAGTTTCCATTCCGTCGTGTCCCGGCGTACTAGTTAGTTGATATGTTTGGATCTTTTCGCAAAGGTTGAAAAGTTCCTTTAAGCGAGCCTCACTTGCTACAACGGGGGGAACCCCAACGGACAGTTTGCACAAGTCGGGGAACCCGCCCATGCAACTATCCTCCGCAACGCAGTGACTTGGGAACCATGTCTTTCAGACACGCTCCGCGAACGCCAACGGACTTTTCGCTACTCAACTCACGGTGCAGCAATTTCAACTAGCTTTGTGAGTCCTATGTATTGATATTTTATTCTACCACCTTGATGCTGGGGAGTCCATGTATCCCACACCTCCTTACGGGTAGGATGTGGGTCTTATAGCTCCCCAGACCCCACAAAAGATAAAATTGAAAGGTTTATACTGATTGCCAGAACTCTAGAAACTGAATGTAGTTCTAAGAGTACCAATCACCGCTTCATTATCATCGTTTTGACCGGGAGCAGTTAAATAGATGATCCCAGGAGTGATGGAAACGTTATCGTTAACTTGGTACTTATAAAAGCCTTCGATGTGCCATGGTTTATCGCCATCTTCGACACCTGCCAATTGATTCAAAGCATAGGGTTGAGCACCTGCAAAAATACCCAGGACATTACCCTTCTTACCAAAATCAGGCAAAGCTACCCCAGCTCCGTAACTCCACGCTTCATAATCATCATCAGCACCAAAGCCTTTGATGTCATGGAAAGAGACAAAGCCACTGATGGAGAATTTATCGCTGGGTCGTATGGCTACTGATGCACCATAGGAGTTACTAACAGCTCCTTCGTCACCGACTACGTTTGCTTGTCGAGTACCTACTACAGCGTCACTACCTGGGATGAGTGTACCAGTAGCATCAGTCGTTCCACCAAAACCAGCATTAAATACACTTGTACCAGGGCTATGAAGACCATGAACATAGGTTGCAGCTATGGCAAAGCGGTCATTAACGTTGAAGTTCAACTGTCCTAGGGCAGCATAGTCACCATTAAATATACCAGAACCATTACCAGGTGTGTCTGCTTCCCGTGCTAAGTAACCCAATGTCAGGGAGGTACGTCCAAGGAGACTAATTTTACCAACACCAAGGTTTACTGCTGCACCACCACCACCACCGATGCGGTAGATTGGACTTTCAGAAGCAAAGGTAGACAAAGCGCCATTACCACCGTCAGTTTTGTCGAAAAAGTAAGGATTATTGGTGGAAGTATAATGGCTGTGCTTACCACCCGTTGCTGCTACGTAAACTTGTGCAGGTCCAAGAGGAAACTCGTAGGTTAACCTATCTAGGTCTACATCGTTACCATTTCCACCGACATTATCAGCAACGTTGAAAGTTTGCGTCCCTTCAGCAGTAGTTAGTGGATCATTTGCCTCATCCCGGAAATTAAAGGTATTACCGTTACCAGAGGTCAGACGAGTGGTCAATTTATCTCTACCGGTGAAGCTTGTGTCTAAGCTCAAACGAACCCGGTTTTGGAAGACGGTGTTATTAGCATCCTCTGTATTGTCCCCAAAGGCATCTGTGAGGGCAAAAATTGCTTCACCTTTGAGTTTGGTGGTTGTAGAGAATTGATTTGCCTCTAACTCTGCTGTCCGCGCTTCTAGGGCATCTACACGACCCCTGAGGGTTGCCAGTTCCGCAGCAAATTCTTCTTGCAGACGCTGTAAGGTTGCCAAATCTTCTCTGGTTACCAAGTCTGCTGTAGCTGTAGCAATCAATTCATTTACCCGATCCAAACAGGCATTTAAACCAGCAGCAAATTCATAACGTGTTAAAGCACGGTTACCGCGATAAGTACCATTGGGGTAACCAGCAATACAACCATAACGCTCTACCAAAGACTGCAATGCTTGGAATGCCCAGTCTGTAGGCTGTACGTCTGAAAACTGAGAAACCGATGTTACTTGGGACTGACCGTTATTGCTGCCTTCACTGCTGTAGCGATTAACTTCTTCTAAGACATTATTCGGTTGTGCCTGAGCCAATAGTTCTGGGGTTTGGCTGTTCTCCCTCACAACTAATGTGTTGTTGCCATTGGGAGATGCAAATGCTGCTCCCGAAATGAACAAAGCCACTCCCAAAACTGACGGGCTAACTACCAAAGATTTCCACAATAGTTTCGACATGGTTATTTACTCTCCTCGCGCCTAAATTTACTATTGGTCGCACCTCACACCCTCACAGGAGAATTTTTATTTACATCTGTGAATGATGCACACTTAACCTAATCATAATGTTAATTTTCGCCCACCTGCTTTCTATTAATTTCCGTTAATTTCTTTGCTTTTTGGTATGCAATTTTCTTATGTCTAAAAATTGCCTAATAATTTCTACTTATGTATATTATATAATACTGGATTAAAATAACAACGTGTAATTGGTCGCCTAGTAAACTGTCACACTAGTTTGAGAGTAGGGAACAGGGAACGGGGAACAGGGAATAGGGAACGGGGAATGGGGAATGGGGAATGGGGTGGATAATTGCCCGTGGAGAAGTCTTAAATGCAAAAAAAGAACTTATGCTGAGGGCAAAGTTCTCCTAAGATGCTCAGTTTTTGGCGATCGCCTAATTGATTTGGGAAATAACTGCTGCCATTTCAAAGTCTTTGCTCGTCAACCCACCAGCATCATGACTTGTCAGTGCAATTTTAACTTTGTTATAAGAAATTTCTATGTCTGGATGATGTCCCACTGATTCAGCAGGTTCAACCAATTTATTTACAAACTCGATTGCTTGGATAAAATCCTTGAAAGTTCGATTACACTCTATTTTTGAACCTTCTACACTCCAGTCTGGCAGAGTGCTTGCCTTTTGTTGAATTTCCTGTTCAGTTAATAGTTGCGCCATTTCAAACAATCCCAATTTATAAGTATGTAAAATCTTGCATTTTTAGCTTTCAATACAGAATTTTTGGGGTCTAGAAAGCCACCCTGCAAAGGATGCAAGATAAGTAAGTTGGTGCTAATATTTCAAGCTATGTTAAGAAGTTTAAGTGTAGGGTGTCCTGTCGCGTAGCGCAACGCACCATCAACAATTTAAGGTGCAGTACCCCTGAAAGTACGACACCCTACATCAAATTTATATTTCTTCATATAGATTGAATTTTTCTCGCCGACTCACTTATTTGTCTTTAATTTAAGCTAACTTAATTTTGGTCTAAATTGGCGAAAACAACTATTGATTTATCTAACAGCTACCCATAAATAACTATCCGCTCTTACGTCAGATCGGGTGATCTGTGTAAGAGCGGTCTAGCGGGTCTTCAGGTTACAACCAGACTGCCGGAAGGAACTCCAGCCTAACTTAGTCTCTCAAAGGAGCTAAGGTCGAGGTTTTAGAGAACAGCCCCGGCACACAGCCGGCTTACTGCAACCTGATGACCCATGCGTTTACTACTATCTACCATGGGCATCACCTCCTTGTTGCCTAAGCGGTCTTATTCTCAAATAGTCAGAGCTAATTTAATTTGCCCTGTCTTTTACTTGCTGATAAGTAGCATAGCACATTGATCAAAAAATTTCAAAATGGGAAATGGTAAATCAAAAAACCTTGATTTTTGTACATGCATGTAAGCTTATTTTAGCTGATATCCATAAAAAATAAGCAAAATTTATATCTTAAACAGTTTAGTTTTTAACTTTAAATAGGTTAGGGGAATTTCTCTGGAAAATATTTTCCATATTGTTCACGCAATTGCGTTGTTTGATGCTATATTAGAAAAAAGCAATTTTGGGGATTCCCTTACCTTTGCTTACTAAAAACAGCTACAACCCTACTCTCTTCGTACTAGGTGCGCTAAAAATCAAGCTTTCATAACATCACGAAAGACCAATTTTCCCCTTGCCAAATGACCTGATAAACACCTGTATTTGACAAAATTCAAATAATATGCTGTTGATAGGGTAGATAGGAACTTGCAAATATAGCGGTTTTTGGTTGTACGCGTAGCCTATTTACTCTAAGTTACTGCGTGTGTACCCGGAGGGTGTAAAATACAAAGGGAATCGAAACCAGGACGGGCAGGCAAGCTTTAGACCAACAAAGCCTTTGTAAAACCAACCTTAGATGAAAAGAATCCTTACTATTGCTATCAGTGGTCTTGCTGTCACCGCAGTCAGCATTTTGGCGTCTTGTGGAAATCGCTCCCAAATAGAAACTTGTAAAATCATTGAAATAGAAGACGCGGAGATAGAAGTTGATAGGGGCGATATTGACATTGAACGCGGTGAAGTTGAGATGGTCTGTGGTGACAAAATTGTTGATGTTACTTGGGGGCAGTTCCGCTCTAAACTTCGCATTGACCCAGGACGGTATAAAAAGAACCTAGAAGGATTTAAGCGGCAAGTAAGCTGTATTAGGGATGAACGCTCTAGAAGAAAAGAGGTACTTTGCAAGGCAACTGGCAAAGACGATTTTGTGCCCTTAAACTTCAGCTATGACGATTAGGCTTAAGTTACAAAAAAACCCACCGCAAGGTGGGAATAAAGTTAATTGAATTAAGCAACTATTACAGTGCGTTACCGCGAGGTAGTACTTCCTCAGGGAATACAAAGTTTTGGTGTGGTTGGTCTTGAGGTGCCATCCAAGCGCGGATACCCTCGTTCAACAAAATGTTTTTGGTATAGAAGGTTTCAAACTCTGGGTCTTCAGCAGCCCGTAATTCCTGGGATACGAAGTCATAAGCACGTAGGTTTAATGCCAAACCGACAATACCTACAGCACTCATCCACAAGCCTGTCACTGGTACAAACAACATAAAGAAGTGCAACCAGCGCTTGTTGGAGAAAGCAATCCCGAAAATCTGAGACCAGAAACGGTTTGCTGTCACCATGGAGTAGGTTTCTTCTGCTTGGGTGGGTTCAAATGCCCGGAAGGTGTTAGAACCTTCACCGTCTTCAAACAGGGTGTTTTCTACTGTTGCTCCATGAATCGCACAGAGTAAGGCTCCACCTAACACACCCGCTACTCCCATCATGTGGAAGGGGTTGAGTGTCCAGTTGTGGAAACCTTGTAAAAACAATAAGAAACGGAAGATTGCTGCTACACCAAAGCTGGGAGCAAAGAACCAACCTGACTGTCCCAAGGGGTACATCAAGAAGACGCTCACAAATACCGCAATCGGTGCTGAGAAAGCGATCGCATTATAAGGGCGAATTCCCACTAGTCGGGCGATTTCAAATTGCCGCAACATAAAGCCAATCAGACCAAAGGCTCCATGGAGGGCTACAAATGTCCACAATCCACCCAATTGACACCAACGGGTGAAGTCTCCTTGTGCCTCTGGACCCCAGAGTAACAACAGGGAATGTCCCAAACTGTTTGGTGGTGTAGATACTGCCACGGTCAAGAAGTTACAGCCTTCCAAGTAGGAAGAAGCCAAACCGTGGGTGTACCAAGAGGTGACGAATGTTGTACCGGTCAGCCAACCGCCTAATGCTAGAAATGCGCAGGGGAACAGTAATATGCCTGACCAACCTACGAATACAAAGCGATCGCGCTTTAACCAGTCGTCGAGAACGTCAAACCACCCTCTGGTACTGGGTGCGCGTCCAACTGCGATGGTCATGAAAGTAAAATCCTCTTTTACTAAAATTGCGACGTTTTAAGCAGTTTTATGGGTGGATTTCCCATTTTTATGGCAACTGCCCTGAGGAATTAACGTTTTTGACACTTTTATGAGAATTAGCGACCTTGACGGTTTGCTTTTCTCAGAGTTGTGCCAGACTTACTACCAGTAACTGTGGTATATCAGTTTTTGGTAGCTTAATCTTTCTTAACTTATCACATAAGTTTAACTTTGTGTTCGATTTACATATGTAAATCAGGTATTTCACCAGAACCTACTACTTATTACCAATATCAGAAATTTTACAATCTGACACAACTTTTCTCAGAAATATTTAAACTCTTAATAGGGAACAGGGAATAGGGAATGGGGAATGGGGAATGGGGAATGGAGAACAGGGAATGGGGTAACTCATATCTTGCACCATTCTCAACAATACTAAAAAAAACCGGGTTTCTAAACGAAAAATTAAGGTTTTGAGACTGAGAGATTTGCAAGAAACCCGGTTTTTAGATTGTAGGTTGGGGAGCCACTCCGTTGCAGAGGTTCCCTCCGTTGTAGGAAGTGGCGTTTGAGGTACGTAGACGCACACCGGCTTTGAGTAGAGTAACCCAACAAAAACCTACTGGCTGTTGGGTTACTCTACTCTTCGAGAAAGCTTCGCTTACTCAAAGCCTCCCGACCGTCGTCTACACTTCGTACCACTTCGTGGAAGCAAGCTACAACCCAACCTACGAAAAGTTAAGTTTTTAGCCGTTGGGCGCTAATATAGCAAGGGTGAGTGCTATAACTTGCAACAGATCCTGCAACCATGGCAGACTTTGAGTGGGAATATCTCAAAGCCAGGAAATGTTCAATGACGGAATCACAAACCATTAACAAAGGCGAATCGCCTAATGGCGATAACTCAAATTCACTGAAACTGCATCAACAGGTTCTCGGTTCTCGTCGCTTTAGCAACTACTGGTGGGCAACTATCGTCTCCTTGGGAGCCACTGGTTTTTTGTTGGCAGGGATATCCAGTTACCTACAAGTTAATTTACTCTTAGTTACAGACCCAACTCAACTGGTATTCGTCCCCCAGGGATTAGTCATGGGTTTATACGGTGTTGCAGGTTTACTCCTTGCCTTATACCTGTGGCTGATAATTTTATGGGATATAGGAGGCGGATACAACGAATTTGATCGCCAAAGCGGAATGGTTAAAATTTTCCGCTGGGGATTTCCCGGTAAAAACCGTCGCGTTGAACTTAGCTGTCGTACTCAAGATGTGCAATCAGTGCGAATCGATATCAAAGAAGGTCTCAATCCCCGTCGTGTGCTTTACTTAAAAATTAAGGGACGTCGTGACATTCCTTTGACAAGGGCTGGTCAACCAATGCCTTTGAAAGATTTAGAAACTAAAGCAGCCGAGTTGGCTAAATTCTTGGGTGTTCCTTTAGAAGGACTCTAGGGAATTTTGGACTTGAGATTTGAGATTGAATCCGCACAATTTCAAATCTAGGGTCTAAAATTGCAAGAGTTGGTAACATACTCTGGTTGTTTGGTAACTAACGATGCAATTAAAATTTACGCCATTTTTATGTGCTTTTTTAATAGTTGCTGCTTTAATGTTGAACAGTTGTTCAATAGAACAGGCAGTTTCTAATCCTTCTTCTACCACCTCTAGGGCTACAGAGGCAACTAACAACACAACTGCCGAAACCACTACAGAGGCGTCCTCTGTTTCCGAGAATACAAATAAAACGAGTCAGAAGATGAAAGATTTACCTAGACTAGAAGGCAAAGCAACTGTGGTGATCAAGGTTAATGACTCACCGATTACGATAGAAATAGATGGTACTAACGCCCCCATTACTGCTGGTAACTTCGTAGATTTAGTGTCCAAGGGTGTCTACGATGGGCTAGTTTTCCATAGGGTGATTGGTCCCCAGAGTAAACCACCTGAAAATCCTTTTGTAGTTCAAGGTGGGGATCCTCAAAGTAAAGATCCAAAATTTCCCACAAATCGCTTAGGAACAGGTGGTTATAAAGACCCGAAAACAGGACAAGAACGACGTATACCTTTAGAAATTACACCAAAGGGAGCAGCAACTCCAATTTACGGCAAACCTATCTCTGAAGTTCCCGAATTGACGCATAAACGGGGTGCAGTTGCTATGGCGCGATCGCAAATGCCTGATTCTGCTTCTTCACAATTTTACTTTGCTTTAGCAGATTTAGATTTTCTAGATCGTAACTATGCCGTATTTGGTTATGTAACTGAAGGTATGGATGTGGTTGATAAAATTACCCAAGGTGATCGTATTCAATCGGCTAAAGTCACCAAAGGTGCAGAAAATCTCAAACAACCCGGATAGTAGAAGTTATCAGTTATGAATTAGTAGGGGCGCAATGCTTGCGCCCAAAACGCAATGCTTGCGCCCAAAACGCAATGCTTGCGCCCAAAACGCAATGCTTGCGCCCAAAACGCAATGCTTGCGCCCAAAACGCAATGCTTACGCCCAAAACGCAATGCTTACGCCCAAAACGCCCAGAGTTATGAATTATCAACTATTAGTTAAAAGTGAGTAATGGTAAAGTTAGAAATTTGTAATTCCTTTCCTCCTTTCCTCCCAATTCCTAACTCCTTTTCTTCCAATTTCAAACTCAGAATTTCAAACTCTTAATTCTTAATTTCTAACTCCTTTCCTCCCAATTTCAAACTCCTAATTGTTAACTGCTAATTGTTAACTGCTAACTGTTAATTCCTAACTTCTAACTGTTAAATCCTAATTCCTAACTCCCAAAATTGGTCGATATTGTTGTCACTGGTATTGGTTTAATTTCAGCATTAGGCACAAGCCTAGATGATAGCTGGCAGAACTTGATAGCAGGAAAGTCTGGAATTAAGTTACATCAACCATTTCCAGAATTGAAGCCCCTTCCCCTGGGGTTGATTAGCACAGCACCCGCAAATTTAAGACACTTAACAGAACAAGTTGTAGCATCGGCTGTCAAAGATGGGGGATTAGTTACTCCCTTGCCTGATTGCGGGGTGGTAATTGGTTCTTCTCGGAGTTATCAAGCATCATGGGAAATTCTGGCACAGCAGATGCATCTGTCTTCCTTTTGTGCAAAGGGAGAGAGATTAGACAATTGGTTAGATACCTTGCCCCACATGAATGCGATCGCCACAGCTAGACAAATTGGTGCCACAGGAGTAGTATTAGCACCAATGGCGGCTTGTGCAACGGGAATTTGGGCAATTGCCCAGGCAGCTAATCTCATCCACACTGGGCAATGTGAGAGAGTAATTACAGGGGCAACAGAAGCACCAATTACACCCCTAACAATTATTGGATTTCAGCGCATGGGTGCCTTAGCAAAAACAGGTGCCTATCCCTTTGATTTAAACCGGGAAGGCTTGGTTTTAGGAGAAGGTGGGGCTGTGTTTGTCCTAGAATCAGCAGAATTAGCAAAGCAGCGTCAGGCAAGGATATATGGTCGAATTTTGGGTTTTGGCTTGACAGCAGATGCATATCATGGTAATGCACCAGATCCAAAAGGGAAGAGTGCGATCGCAGCTGTTAAGCAATGTTTAGAACGCAGTTTTCTGAGTAGAGATGATATTGATTACATCCATGCCCATGGTACAGCTACGCAATTAAATGACCAAACAGAAAGTTTAATTATACATAGTATTTTTAAGGATAAAATTGCCGTTAGTTCTAGCAAAGGTGCTACTGGACATACCTTGGGGGCTTCCAGCGCGTTGGGAGTAGCATTTTCATTAATGGCATTAAAAAAACAAAAATTACCGCCATGTGTAGGATTACGCCAGTCAGATTTCGATTTAAATTTTGTTCGGGAATCCTATAAAAGTGGAATTTGTCGGGTGCTGTGTTTGAGTTTTGGGTTTGGGGGACAAAATGCAGTCATAGCCTTGGGGAAAGAGTGAGGAATTAGGAATTGGTAGTTAAACTTTTTACCAATTACCCATTACCAATTACCCATTACCGATTACCCATCTTCAGAAAATCGTTATGATATATAAGTAGATAAAACTTAATAGTTATTTATCGAATGCTAATTTCCGACTCTGGCTGGTCCAAGATCAAAGACTCAGTCAAAGAAAAACTTTTATTCGGTAACGAACCAAGTGCCGAGTTAATTGCTATTTTGACTGTTTACTTTGTCCAAGGCATCTTGGGGTTAGCGCGTTTAGCAGTTAGTTTCTTTCTCAAAGATGAACTTCTGTTAAGTCCGGCTCAGGTATCAGCCCTCTTTGGTATTGTTGCCTTACCTTGGATGATGAAGCCGTTATTTGGCTTTATCTCCGATGGCTTACCTATCTTCGGCTATCACAGGCGTCCATACCTAATTTTATCGGGGATATTAGGAGTAGTTTCCTGGGTACTTTTGGCAACAATAGTTAGTACACCGATAGCAGCTACAATTGCGATCTCCCTTAGTTCTCTCTCAGTGGCTGGTAGCGATGTGATTGTGGATTCTTTGGTTGTGGAAAGGGCAAGAAAGGAATCCCAAGCAAATGCAGGTTCTCTACAATCTTTGTGTTGGGGTGCTTCTTCCTTAGGAGGATTAATTACAGCTTATTTTAGCGGTTTACTCCTAGAGCATTTTACTACTCGTAGTATATTTGCAATTACGGCAACATTTCCCTTGATTGTTTGTGGAGTGGCTTGGCTAATTGCTGAAAAGCCTGTTATTGTTGATTCATCTAAGAGTAATAAGAGTAATTTCATTGGCATGAAAACTCAATTGGGACAACTACGCCAAGCAATTACTCAAAAGGCAATTTGGCTACCGACAGCTTTTATTTTTATTTGGCAAGCAACCCCCAGTGCTGATTCAGCATTTTTCTTTTTTACTACCAATGAATTACATTTTCAACCGGAATTTTTAGGGCGGCTAAGATTAGTAACTAGTGTCGCTTCTTTACTGGGAATTTGGCTTTTTCAACGTTTTTTGAGAAGCGTTCCCTTTCGGGTAATGTTTGCTTGGAGTATTGTGTTGTCAGCAACTTTAGGGATGACAATGCTGTTATTGGTAACTCATGCCAACCGTACTTTGGGTATTGATGATCATTGGTTTAGTTTAGGGGATAGTCTTGTGCTTACGGTTATGGGACAAATTGCTTATATGCCGGTATTGGTATTAGCAGCAAGATTATGTCCTTCGGGAGTGGAAGCGACATTATTTGCTGTGTTGATGTCGATGTTGAATGTAGCAGGATTATTTTCCTACGAATTGGGTGCAGGATTGATGCATTTGTTGGGAATAACGGAAAGTAACTTTGATCGACTCTGGATTTTGGTACTGATTACTAATCTCAGTACATTGTTACCCCTACCATTTATTAAATGGCTACCTGGGGCTGATTTTCAAGGAGGAATAGAAGAGGATGAAGAAAATCCTTTTGTACCAGATTTGGTGCCTGAATTGATGTTAAAAGAACCAGAATCGGAACTGGTGGAATAAAAAAAGTCAAAAGTCACGCATACCTGCGAGAGGTTCCGCTGACGCGTCTACAAAAGTATTTAACCTCCCTTGCAACAAATGAAAGAAACACAGCTAGCTTACTGTTAAGAGTTCCCTCTCTTGAAAAATTGCTCATGGGGGAAACCCCCAAGACCGCACTTTTCGCTGTTTCCTCTCTTGAAAAGTTGCTCATGGGGGAAACCCCCAAGACCGCACTTTTCGCTGTTTCCTGTGTTTTTTAGGAGTTCTCTTAAAAGGGGTTGAGGGATGTAGCTTGCTTCTGTGCAGTGGGTAAATTTTGACTTTTGTTGACATCCTCCCAGAGCGTGTTTATAAATAAATAAACCGGGTTTATATACGTGAGTAACCTGGAATTTGAATATATATACTCTGACTAGAGTTTTATATTTATTTATTTTATAAGCACGCTCTTGTAATATAGTATTTACTGTAGGTTAGACGCGGAGACATTAAGGATTTTTCTGCGTTTTTTCGTTAGCTAATAAAAAGGTGTTACTATGCAAGTTTATCAAGAAAAATCTACCGTTTCCTATAACCTTGAAGATTGGCAAAAAGGATATGAATCTTTAAAGCAAGAATTTGATTATTGGATTGAGGATATAGAAGGAGAAATACCTCCAGAACTTCACGGTACGTTGTTTAGAAATGGTCCTGGTTTATTAGATATTAATGGACAGAATATTCATCATCCTTTTGATGGTGATGGAATGATTTGTCGTATCAGTTTTACCAATGGACGCGCTCATTTTAGCAATCGTTATGTGCGTACTCCTGGGTATGTGGAAGAACAAAAAGCTGGGAAAATTCTTTATCGGGGTGTATTTGGTACGCAAAAGCCTGGGGGATGGCTGGCTAATTTCTTCGACTTTAAATATAAAGAAATTGCTAACACCAATGTTATCTATTGGGGTGGTAAACTTTTAGCATTATGGGAAGCTTCTGAACCCTATCGTCTGAATCCTAAAACCCTCGATACTTTAGGTAAAGAATACTTTGATGGTGCGTTAACAGAGGGTGATGCATTTAGTGCCCATCCCCGTATAGATCCCAATTCTAATTTAGATGGTGGTGCCCCTTGTTTAGTGAATTTTTCTATCAAGCCGGGACTATCTACGAGAATTACAATTTTTGAGTTAGATACCACTGGTAAAGTAGTCAGAAAACAAGCCCATAGCGTTCCGGGATTTGCTTTTATTCATGATTTTGTTATTACTCCCAATTACTGCATATTCTTCCAAAACCCTGTTAGTTTTAATCCCATACCCTTTGCTTTGGGAATGTGCGGTGCTGGACAATGCGTGAAATTTCAAGCAGATAAACCGACTCGGATTTTAATTATTCCTCGTTCTAATCAGAAAGAAAAAATAAAAATTCTGGAAACAAAAGCGGGTTTTGTGTTCCACCATGTCAATGCTTTTGAAAGAGATGAGGAAATAATTATTGACTCAATTTGCTATGAATCTTTACCAGAGGTAGAACCGGAAAGTGATTTTAGACAAACAAATTTTGATAAGTTAGCACCAGGACAATTATGGCGTTTTCATCTCAATCTTCAAAATCAGACTGTAGAATATAAATTAATAGAAAGTAGCTGTTGTGAGTTTCCTATTATTCATCCTGAGAAAGTTGGTCGGGATTATCAATATTTGTACATGGGTGCAGCAGATGCTGCTAGTGGTAATGCACCTTTACAAGCATTTTTGAAATTGGATTTGCAGACGGGAGAAAAACAGATTTGGAGTGCTGTACCCAGAGGTTTTGTTGGGGAACCGATATTTGTACCTCGTCCCCAAGCCACAAGTGAAGATGATGGTTGGGTGCTAACTGTAGTTTATGATGCAGCTGCTCACCGTTCCGATGTGGTAATTTTAGATGCTAGGGATTTAAATCAGGAACCAATTGCTAAGTTGCATCTCAAGCATCATGTTCCCTACAGTTTGCATGGGAATTTCACTAATCAGGTGTTTGTGTAAGAAGAAAATAGGGAACGGGGAATAGGGAATAGGGAATAGGGAATAGGGAATAGGGAATAGGGAATAGGGAATAGGGAATAGGGAATAGGGAATAGGGAACAGGAAAAAGGGAATAGGGAACAGGAAAAAGGGAATAGGGAACAGGAAAAAGGGAATAGGGAACAGGAAGACGTGCGTAGGGCAGCTTTTCTTAGAGGTTAAAGAAACCGGGTTTCTGTAGGTGGAGAACCGAGAATTTGAGTATGTATGCCCAAAGAAACCCGGTTTCTAGACCCTTACGGGAGTTTTATATTTATTAGACATCTGGTGGAAAAGAATCTTCCAGACGTTGCATTGCAACGTCTGGAACAAGGGTTTTGGACAACGCATATTTAATTTTCACGCCTATATAAAATCAAACATTTGGGATGCTCCCTAGCAATCTTAAATCATTTGTGAGAAACAAGATCCCCGACTTCTTGAAGACAGGTTAAAGGAACCTCCCGCAGCGTAGAAGTCGGGGATCTGAGTTCACCATTTACCATTTACCCTTTACCTACAATTCGCATTCCTGCTGCCATTGTGCATGAGCTTTCTGTAATAAAGCAATGGCTGAGTCAAAATCCGACACACAATCAGGAATTTTGATATCCTCTGGATTTGCCATTGGTTGTTCGGTATTAAGTATATATAATTGTGCCCATGCTTGTAGATCAGACCACATCTGCCCTATCATGATTAAGGGAGTATCATTGAGTTTGCGTACCTGTAACAATTGCCAAATCATCAATGCTTCTAGGGTAGTACCTATTCCTCCAGGGACAACCACAAAGGCATCAGAAAGCAAAACGAAGTGATGTAATCTGGTAAAAAATGTCTGGTGTTGATAAAGCTCTTCCACAAAGGGATTACTTTCTTGCTCAAAATCCAAATCGATCCGCACCCCGATGGATTGGGTAAGATTTGCAGGGTCAGCAATTACACTACCTTCGTTTGCAGCCTGCATTAATCCAGGACCACCACCTGTAACTATATCACACCCCATGGCAGTTAATTCGCTCGCTAGACGTTTTACCCCTTCATATAAAGGACTATCTGGTTTTAGCCTTGCTGAACCAAAGATACTAACGCGATAACGTTCTCGTTTTGGGGGTTGGATGGTAGTGAGGTTGTTAACTACTTTCCAGAGTCCCAGAATAGCTGATTCTACAACTTGAAAACTTGATTGTGCATCATAGATACTGACGCTATCAGCAGTTTTGGGTAAACAATATTTCCGATTTAAGTTGTCATTCGCATCCATTGACATAACTCCATTAGGATTACAAGTATATGTGAAGTAAGAACCAAAATTTAAATATGTGGACTGATATTGATGCTCATATTAGCCAGGTAACAGGTGAAAAATTTCAATCTTCACAACGGGGTTCTGTTAGCGGTGGCTGTATTAATCAAGGTTATCAAGTCTCTAATGGTAAGGGTAGCTACTTTATCAAACTCAACCAAGCATCCCAAATCGCCATGTTTGAAGCGGAAGCACTGGGTTTACAGCAAATGTACGATACTGCTACCATTCGTGTCCCGAAACCAATTTGTGTGGGTACTGCTGGTAATTCCTGTTATATCGTTTTAGAGTGGCTGGAAATGGGAGGAGGTAACAGCAAATCTTGGGAAGAAATGGGGCGTAATTTGGCAGCTATGCATAAATGCAGTCCGATTGTCAAGGAGGAAAATCAAAGTTTTGGGTGGAATATGAATAATACCATTGGTTCCACACCCCAAATCAACACTTGGACGGAAAACTGGACGGAATTTTATATTCAATACCGTTTAGGTTATCAGTTTCAGTTAGGGAGAAGACGAGGAGGTCGTTTTCCCCAAGCACAAGAATTATTAGAAGCTATACCGGAATTATTAGCTGGACACGAACCGCAACCTTCGTTAGTACATGGTGATTTGTGGGGAGGTAATGCTGGGTGTACTGTGGAGGGAGAACCAGTGATTTTTGACCCTGCAACTTATTATGGGGATAGGGAAGTTGATATTGCCATGACCGAACTTTTTGGGGGTTTTTCAGCAGCATTTTATCGGGGTTATAACGAGGTGTTTCCTTTAGATTCGGGGTACGAAAAACGCAAGAATTTGTATAACTTGTATCACATTGTTAATCATTTTAATTTGTTTGGTGGTGGTTATGAATCCCAAGCTAATAGTATGATTTCTAGAATTTTGCGGTGAAATTCACAACCGCTTTGATTGTTAAGTAGGTAGGCACAATTCAATGTAATACCAAATCAAAAAATGTTTGCAACAAATGCAATTGTAGGGGTGCGGTTTCCGCATCCCTACCAATCATGTTCCGCATCCCTACCAATCATGTTCCGCATTCTTTTTTCAAATTGGTATAAGATAAGACTTCACCCCTAACCCCTCTCTTACCCTCACCCCTAACCCCTCTCCCAATGGGAGAGGGGGAAAGGGAGAGGGGGAAAGGGAGAGGGGGAAAGGGAGAGGGAGATTCCTTGTATCTACCTACTGAAAAACCTTTCTGAGTAACTCCTAGAGGGTTTTTTATTTACATCCATCTTTTCTAGAATTTCCGATTGCTGAACCTTTCTAATACGGAAGGTGGAATAATTTCGTTCGGGTTTGTATGGGAGGTAAAATTTGATATCAGCCAACCGTCTGGACTTCGATAAACTGTAAATTGCCAGAACATTGCTGCTTTCTCATGTTCCGATACAAAGTAAATAATCTGCGTTTTATCTGTCAAAGATACTGAGTCAATTACGGAATACTCTATACATTTACCCAACATCTTTTCAAACATGGAACCAAAAGATTCACTTACTTGAGTAGAGGAGATGGTGTCACGGACTATGGGAATAGCATGACTTAACCATATATTGTAAGCATCTTTAGTTTTTCCAGAACAAAGGGCTTTAAATCCATCTGTGATTACAGAAGGAACATTTTGCTTGGTAATAACTTGAGTAATTCTATTTTCTGTTCTTGAGGATATAGGCTTTTGCTGGGCTTGACTAACAGTTTCTAGATTACCTAGAATAACGGTCGTTGCTAGACCTAAACTTATTAAATTTTTAAGCATTATTATACGTCCCCTTTCTCTCTAGGCTTTCCAGAGGTCATCTCAATAGGGGGGATGGTCTCTACTTATATTATAAATTGTGTTCGATAAATTGATTTATAAGTTATTGAAAATTAATAATAAAAATCAAGAATAATTGTGTCGGGTTTACCGAACAGATAATATTACAGTTAACCGTAATTATTTTCATTCTTCCATCATGGACGGTAATCATCATTAAGTAAGTGATAAAAACCGAATTTACCCTTGCTGTAAATGATTCTAAGATAAGAACAAATCAAAAAATTAAACGCACTCATTCAATTCACAAGCATTAAAGGAAAGTTCTGATTATGATGTTAGTTCGCTATAACCCCTGGAAAGAAATGGAAACTTTAGAACGTCGTCTCAATACTTTATTTGCAGATACTAAACTACCCTCTATATCTTCGGAAAGAGACTCGTTTAAAGTTCCTGCGGCAGAAATTTCTGAAACTGATGATGCAATTATTCTCAAGTTAGAAATTCCCGGAATGGAAGCTAAAGACTTGGATATTGAAGTTACCGAAAAAGCAGTTGCTATTAGCGGTGAACGTAAATCTCAAACCAAATCTGAGGATAACGGAAATACCCGCAGTGAGTTCTACTATGGTAAATTCCAGCGTGTAGTTCCTTTACCTGCACCAATTCAAAATACCAAAGTCAGCGCAGAATACAAAAATGGTATTTTGCATTTGACTCTACCAAAAACAGAAGCAGAAAAAAATAAGGTTGTGAAAGTGAATTTAGGAAATGTGACTGCATAAACCCTCACAAAATTAACCTCACCCCCTTCCCCTCTCCTTGTCAAGGAGAGGGGTGTTTTTATACCTTCAGCTACTATGAACATAGGTAGATTCTGAAACTCATGCTAGATAAGGTTTCCTGCCTTAAGTTGTTAGCCGTGATAGTTATCAGTCTTATTATCTGTGATAACTTCTTTAAATATTCTTTAAATATAAAAGAAAATATTTGTAGTTATTTTACATATTGATTACGTAATTATTCTGATATGTTATTGGATGAGAGAAATAAGTAAATGATGTAAATCATTTATTTCAAATGAACGACGACAAAGGATATACGAAGACAGACCTTGCTAAAGACTTAATTGATAACGCTAACGCATTACGAAAGCTAATTGATGAAGACCAAAATTTAAAATGTAGACCAAACCTTGTTATTGCTTACAAGCAACTAAGTTTGTCTTTAGATAATATACATCAGTATCTTGTATGTTGGGGAAAGGAATCGGGTTTGGAAGGTATTGAAGGTTATCCTCTTCCAGAATTAGAGACTTAACGAATGTAGAGACGTGATATGTAGCGTCTCTATATTCGTTAATTGAATAATATCAGGACTTACGCAAATGTAACATTCAAAAATAAACTTTTGGTTTGTAGTGAGTAGTTTACTATTCAAAACAAGAGTTAAAAACCTTACTACAAACACTAATTAAGTCCCCGTCCTTAAAGACGGGGACTCTATGCCAGTTGCGTAAGTCCTAAATATTACACACAATATGGTTATTGTGTGTTAATTCTGGATTTAGTATCTTCAATCATTTCCTTTATAAAATATTTAAAAAATCTGTTAGCTTCTTCGGGTAGGTCTCCTAATTCAGTTTGTTGATCACAATAAAATATTATCTGTTTAAGTATTTTTTCATAAATCAATGGATTATCAATTGATAAACTTACACTTTTTTTTAAAGGTATGTATTCTACTGCTTGAAGAGAGGTTGTAAGACATTCGATGAAGATTAAAATTTCTCTGTCAATATCTTTTTCTTTTCCTTTTAAATAGTCAGCATCTTGTGATAAAATTTCTTCCTTAGCATAACTAACTATCTTATTTTTCTTAAGTTTTAACCAGTCAAGAGCTTTTTTGGTATTTTCTATACTTTGTTCTGCTTTTTGTTCAGCAGTTAAAATATCTTGAAGAATGTTTTTTACTCTTCTTTTTAGGTCTACTGAAGCACCACTATTTTCATCTAGTATTGGTTGCAATTTTTGAAGAATGTCTCGCATTTCTGCCATCTCACTTACATTTTTGCTAGCTTCTTTATCTTTCTTATCTAATTGCATTTTTAAAAAATTTATTTCATTAAAATATCTTGTTTTTAAGTTACTAATTGCTTCTTTTCGCAAAGTTTCATATCTCACAAAAATCCAAATAAAAGCACCACCAAAAATAGTACTAATAATCGTGAGAATAATTGTTACAATCGGTATAAATAAATCTTTAACAAGACTTATTTCCGTCGTTACGCTCTTTGAAGTAGGATCTTGTGCAAAAAAATAGATTAACTCTTTCATAAAAATAGAGATTCTTTCCTTTGTAAAATGCTCGAAACTTTTGATTTTTCCTTCAAAGATAGGGAAAGTGTGAAAAACTACTACGTATGTATATTTAACCACATTTATGTGTGTCTTTATCTTTATCTTTATTAATTATCTGAAATAATACAAATATTCTATTTTTGATAAAATTCGATTGAGCTTAAAAAGGTTATTTAGTTGATGGTTTTAGTCCCCTTGCAGGGATTTATGGGTTAGAAGCTATAGCAGTTCTCACTTTGGTGCGATACACCAAAACCTCACCCCCTTCCCCTCTCCTTGTCAAGGAGAGGGGTGTTTTATTTAGTTGATAGTTTTAGTTCTTATAGACAGTGTTGCCTATTTTCTGGAAAAATGGATAATGATTTTGTTCCCTTTGCAGTTGGTGTAGCCGTACTTATCCTTTATTTGCTATTCTCAGCATCGACTGAAATGGGTACTAAGTTACCGTGGAAAAAATAAATAGTATCAGGGGGTTTGGTGAATTCAACAAGGCACAAATTTGCGGTAGTCTGAAATAATGAACTACGAAACAGCTCGCAAATTCCTGATCGACCAGACAAACACAACCGAGGAACATCCAGATAGCCTGCTAATGCGTATGCAGCAGGGTAAACCCCCTATTCCCGGTCACATAACCTCAATTTTGCTAGCCTTAAAAGTGGTATTTGAAACTCTCAAAGATGCTACAACTATAGACAGGGAACTAGCTAATGCTTTATATGTATTAAGCGTTAAGACTCAACAACTGTTTACAGCTGGACGGAAATTAGGGGTTGACTGGCCCCCCCTGTTGAAGGAAGATTTACTTAGAATTGCGATCGCTGCTGAAAGTATATTTTCTGGTACCTGGCATACTTTAGGTTGATAGTTAGTAAATAGTTAGCGGGTATAATCACGAATAATTAACGATTTCGCAGTTCTGATTCCAATTTGTCTAAGTCTGCTTTCAGGAAAACAGTCATTTGACCTGTAAATGCTTTCCCATCTCTGGGTTTGGCGATTTCTACCCAGTAAGCATAGCGATCGCCTACACGTAACTGTCCCCGTAAAGCTTCCCGAATGGGAGTTTTGGCAAAACGAGCAGAATTAATCGCACTCTGGTTGGGATATTCATAGACTACTTGAGCGCTTTTGAAGTCTTGATGAATATCTAAGCCATAAATTACGCGCAATGATTCTTCTAAGCGTTGCAAACTCATGCCATTAATTCCATCATACATGGCAATGCGTTCGGTGCGAATTTTACTGCGGTCTTTGGAAAATGTTATCCTACCAGGAGGTAACACTGATGCTTGAAAGGTAAACCTTTGAGCAGCTGTATCTGCTTTTTTGACAAAAAATTTCTCACCACTTCTGGGACGAAGGGTAGGATGAGCTTTAATCCAAGCACCTACTTCTTCTGTGGGTTGACCTGGTAAAGCTTTGGCTTCAGAATCTAAGATAAATAAAGAAAAAGGCAGAATAAAATACTTTAATACCGATTTTTTTAGCATTTTGGCTTTATAGAGGTAGACAGTAATTCACCTCCATGACCGTTTGCAAGAATACGACTTTTTATGCCCTTTGTCCACCACTGGGAATAATCAATTCCTGACTCATAGCGAGGTGTTTTCATGCATCATCGGTCAAATGAAAAAATTTCGTAGTCTGGAGTATTCATGTCAATAAGTAACCGAGTATGTAGACTTGCTGTAGCAGGTCTTGAATATGTCAACTTATGCCATCAATCTTGACAGACCACAAGATAATCAAGAGGAGGTAGTCTTAGTGTTCCCATTTTTCCCCAAGTTATATCAATTGTTGACCTCTCCCCGACTTAAAAGTACGGGGATTCAAAATGTTGTTTCAAAGCAGACTAAAGTCATACTTTTCCACTTTTTATTTTTGTCCCTTACGGGTGACGGGGTCAAAACCGTCCTACAACCCTTGGATGAGACCCTGCTCACCTGTAGCTCTACTTTTGTTTAATTGATTGATTCACTACGTTCGCGAGTCCGCACTTGCCGAAAGATGTGGAACACTCCCTAACCTGCCATTATTTGCAGTGATGTAGGCTTGCTGCATATTGCAGTAGTGACTTATATGCCGGGATTTCTCCGTACTAGGTCAGTTCTTCGTGTTTGCGGTTTATTCCTACTGGATAGCTTGCATCTATATTAGCAGGATAAATCCTGCCTGTGCTTTTCATCCGCAGGTTAAAATCACGGGGCTTTCACTTTAGCTAGGCAGTAGTTATCAAAATAACCCCCCATTGCGGGGGAGTTAACAATTAGACTACAACCCCCTTCAATTCCTTAAACAATAACCTACAACCGTAAGCAGCAGTTTGGGAAATAACCAAATT
>JASJCY010000114.1 GCA_030065825.1 Nostocaceae cyanobacterium
GTCATATCTTGCAGCATTATCAATAAGCATAGAAAAACCGGGTTTCTAAACGCAAAATTTAGGCTTTCAACATTAGTCATTCTCAAGAAACCCGGTTTTTAACCCAGGTGCAAGATGTGTGTTAGAGGATGTTTGAAAAGTATTGTTATTAACATTAAAACAAGCGTAAACCTAACCCCCCTATCCCCTGGGGGAAACCCTCTCCTAACCTCACCCCTAACCCCTCTCCTACCCTCACCCCTAACCCCTCTCCCAATGGGAGAGGGGAATAACGAGAGGGGAATAACGAGAGGGGAATAACGAGAGGGAAGCGAAAAAACTTTTAATGCTGGAATGGGGGTTTCAAAACCTCTGAACTAGTAGGAGAGAGGTTTACCCACAGAGGTTTTAAGTAAGCTTTTAGACTTGACAAACATCCTCTTAACCTACTAAGTACCGAACAGCCAATTTTCTCCCCTCTAATCACTCCATCTTAATAATTGCTGAAAATATCATTACTACTCATTAGACAGTTTTATAGTACTGATGAACTTGTGATACCTAGAGTGCGGAATGTGGGTTTTTTATATTAGACATCTGGTGAAAGTATTGAAATTAAGAAATCATTTCATACAAGTGCAAAAGTTTACACCTGAGTTTAAGATGTAAAAATAAGCTACTTTTAACAGGGGGGGAGGAATAATGACACCAGAAACATTGGACTCCTATAAACGCTATGGCGAATCTATCCTCCAGAAACTAGATTTAGTACCCCAAAACCCATCGAAACTAGAAGATTGGGTTCCTGCTAGCCTGGATGACTGTATAGTTAAACTGGGGAAAGCTGCGCACAAAACCGTTGAACTTGCTACTTCCCCAGTTAAAATCGGTGTCATGGGGGAATTTAGTAGTGGTAAAACCTTGCTTTTAGGTAGCTTGATTGGATATGCAGATGCTTTACCAGTGAGTGCAAACCCTACTACGGGTAACGTTACTGCTATCCACCTGATTCCCCAAGATGGGTTTCAAACCACTCAGATTGATAACTTTACTATTGAGTATCTTTCTCATCAAGAGGTGCAAGAATGCTGGCGTTTTATGCTGGAAGAAGCAAACCGTCGGACAAAAGCAGCAGGAGTGAATGCGGTTCCCTCGGGGGAACTCAAGACATGGGATAATATCCTCAATTGGTGTGAAGAAACATGGAACAGCAGTAACAATTTGGAACTACGTTATTTGCTGCGGGAGTTGGTAACTTTTGTACGCGCTTATGTTTCTTATGGGACAGCTATGTGTAGTCACCGCTTTCCCATAGATGCTACCACAGCTCGTGAGGGTTTGAAGCTACCTGAGATACCCATGGCAATTCAAACTCTTAATTTTCAGGACTTACCGAAAGTTCCCATCCCATTGGGGAAGACACCCCAGAGTTTACCAAAACAATTATTACAAAAAAGCTTTCCCCTGATCCGACGGGTAGATATTGATGTCAAAATATCCCAGAAAATTTGGAATCTTTCCACTGGTGGTGGTATTGCTGATTTTATTCTCCTAGATTTTCCTGGTTTAGGAGCAGCTAATTCTGGTGTGCGGGATACTTTTTTGTCACTGCGGGAATTATCAGAAGTACAGACCATTCTCATCTTATTAAATGGTAAGTCTCCAGGGGGCGATCGCGCCAATCAAATCTTTACCATGATGCAGCAGCAAAGACCTCAACAAGACCTAAAAGACCTAATTATTGTGGGTATAGGTCGATTCAATCAACTTCCCTTAGAAAGTGAGGGAAGAGAAAGAGAACTGGACAAACTGATTGATGATGCTGCTAGTAATACTCTCTTAACCCAAGAAACCGTTCTCCAAAAACTCAGCATCCTCAATACTACTATTGATAATGCCTCAGCTTTTACCACTGAACCAGATCGTATCGTTTTGTTAGACCAACTCATGGGGTTAGCAGACTTAGCAAAACGTGACAGTACAGTGAAAGCAGGTTCTGACGAGTTTTTAGCTAATTTGGAATATCCTGGTTATTTGCAGCAGTCCCAGCGGATGCGTCAGAAGTGGGGGAGGTTAAGTGAAAGACTGTTAGAAACGGAACCCCGCAGCACCCTGGGGAAACAGCTAAGTTACTTTGCTCAAGATGGTGGTATTGGTAAACTGCGGGAATTGATTCAGAAACACGTAGCAACTCACGGTTTGAAGCAATTAGAGTTAGACACTCGTCGAGCTGCAGATAATTTGCAGTCAGAGCAAAAAAGGCTCAAACAAATATTAGCAATCATAGAAGAAGAAGGGATACCCACAGCAGAAAGTCAAACTTTAATTGACTTACGCACTACTATCGATAGCCTATATAAAACCTATAGAAATTTCCAAAGAAATTTAGGTCAAGAACCACTCCAAGACCGTCGAGGAATTGCAGTTAGTGATGTGGTGAAAGACGAATTAACCTATAAAATACTTAATTGGAAACAGTGGACTTTATTGTTTAACAAAACCGTCAATGGTGCCATTTCGCTTACAGAATCGAAAGGAGCAGCTGGTAAATTATTTGCACAGAGTAATCGGGTTAATATCCCCACCAAAAGCGAAGATTTTTATCCGCCATTTGCAAAGACTATCGAAGAATTGTCAGATTTTGCTCGCGTTCGCATCCACCAAGCAGTTATAGACTTATTAAGCAGATTATCAAGTCAAGTAGCTTCAGAGCGAGACTATTTAAAAGCAATTCTCAAACCAGAAATGGAACAAGATATTAGAAGAGAACTTGGTGATGAAGAAGCCGATTTGTTCTCTCAATTATTCCATGGATATGACCCTCAACAATGGGAAGATGCAATCATTTCAGAAATCACGACTAAAGAACATAAAATTGCATCTGAACCCATATTTCCCCTAGCACGTGCCAATGAAAAACACGACATAGGACAAATTTTTGATTGGTCACCAGACCAGATTTCAACTAATCCTCAAAATGCTAATCATTTGCTTTTAGTACTACGATTACGAGATGAAATTAATACTATTGCCAGTCTTCATCTAGTCCAATATATAAGCGAAATCAATCAGCAAATTAATGATGAGATTTCGGGGATTTTAGAAATTATCATTTTCTGTCTACAAAATCTTTCCAGAAAAGAAGCATTACTCAGATATATTGCAGTTGATAATGAGGAAAATCAGAAATCAACTCCTGACTGGCTTCAGATTCTGGCGGAGATTACTTCGATTCAATAGTTAGTAAATAATTGCTATTTTATAAACGAAAAAATTGCAAAAAATTAGGCGTAAATAAACACAATAACAACATAATAACGTAAATAACCCTGAAACCTTTACCAATGACAAATGACGACCCTAACTAGTTCCCTTTATTTCTACCTACCTACTTATAAAATATCAATATCATCCATAAGCTATTAAATATAAATAGGAAAATGGCGGTAAAAATTCAAATTGCATCTCAATTTTCCCTGAAAAATCCAGAAAATCAACCTCTACTTCTGGAACTACCCAAAATCCAAATTATTGCTGATGGAAATAACATCCCTCATATTTCCCGTATTATTTGTTCTGTAAATGGAACACCAGCAGAATTAGCAACACAAATTGAAAAAGCTTATACGAAATTCATTTATCAGCAACTACAACCTCTTACTTCTTCATGGCTAATAAATGCAAATCCCTGTCAACTTAATCAACCTTTGACACAGCCAGTCAATTGTAATTTGCAGGTAAAAGTAGATTATTTTGATAGCGATGCACAGGGAAATCCCATCCAGTCTCTACCCAAAAATATCAAGACTGATTGTCATTTATATTTTTTAGGTAATGATAGACCTAAACCCCAAAAAAGATTTCCTGGTTGGTTAGCTTTAGATTTTGGTACCTCTAATTCCACAGTGACACTTTTCGATCCTATTGAAGTACCAATCGCAGAAATCTTACCCAAAGAACAAGAAATGCGATTGCGTAAACTCCTAGCATCATGGTTAAGTTCACCTGCTACTACTGCTTTACCTGATGTCAGTGCTAGTGAATGGGAAAAATTTATTCATGACATTAGCAGAACTCTAGAAATAGAACCGAGTCGGTTACATGAAGTTTTTGCAGGTGATAACCAACAACAATTTCTAGAAGCTATTCGTCAAATTGAACTATGTTTAGTTAATAGTGAAAAATTCCGCACAGCTGTTAGTAAAAAACTTTATCAAATATACCATGAAGTGTTCCGCGTACCTACCCTAGAGTCTCAAAATCTCATCCCAGTGATTCTTGACATTAATCGCTTGGATACAGAAATTCCCAGTGAATTAGAAATTGAAAACCTCAATCCCCTAAAAGTGAAAATGGGAGAACAGGCAAGTAACAATAGAAAAAAAGCAATCGACCAAGGAGAAAGTGGTTCCCTACAGAAAATTATTAGCAAGTTTCACCATTCACCCAAACGCTACTTTGGTCAACAGCGGGAATTCCTAATTAGTATCGATGGTAAACAAGAGGACAAAATTAGCGTCAACCAAATGATTCAAGCTGCTTGGGGACACTTAGTAGAGTTAACCGAAGACTACCGTCAACGGGGAAAGCGCAAATTCTCTGAAGGTGATTTTCACACAGCAGTGGTCACTTATCCAGCAGTAGCACCACCAATTGTGCGTAAACAGGTGAAAGAACTGGTGGAACAACTTCCCGGTATTGAGGATGCGCAAACAGCTTATGACGAAGCAGTTTCTGTAGCAATATTTTTCCTCTGGCGAGAATTTGGTGGTAATCTCAATATTGGTATTGAGTCCTTTAAAACCCGTTGTCGTCCCCAAGGTCACACATGGTCGCAAAATGTCCTAGTCTTAGATATTGGTGGAGGAACCACTGATATCGCTTTGATTAAACTCACCCTGGAAGATAAAACTCCTTCCTTCGCTAATGCTGAAGACCGGGGTTTAGGAGGACGCTATTATAAACTTACACCCAAACTCTTAGGATCTTCTGGTCACTTACAATTAGGTGGTGAATTAATTACCCTACGTGTGTTTCGATTACTGAAAGTAGCGATCGCTGACTGCTTGCTGACAGCAGTAACAAATGGTGATTTAGAAAGCGACAAACTAGAAGATTTACTTATTAGTGGAGGGTTGAGCGATCAGTTCC
The DNA here is from genome assembly GCA_030065825.1 of Nostocaceae cyanobacterium. Taxonomy (GTDB): domain Bacteria; phylum Cyanobacteriota; class Cyanobacteriia; order Cyanobacteriales; family Nostocaceae; genus JASJCY01. The sequence goes on from JASJCY010000114.1 coordinate 5,131, forward strand.
TAGAACAGGGAAAATTTAAAGGAGGTTCGCTGTTGCAATGTCTAGACAAACAAAACCCAGAAAGCGATACTATAGCCTACAAAGAGGCTCTTGATACTGCGGAAAAAGTATTACCTACTCGTTGGGCACAAGCTCCTCAACGCTTACAAACTTTTTATACACTCTGGGACTATGCAGAAACAGCCAAACTCCAACTTGGACAACAGCCACCAACAGATGGTTCTCCCTTGAACTTTACTCTCTCAGAACAAAAAATTTCCGAACTGCTTAACCAAGCTGCGATTAAATTTCAGAGCCAAAATCCCAGCAGTCTAACTATTACCCTCGACAACCAGCAATTTGAACGAGCAGCAACCTCAGCCATCAAAGAAGCCATCGGGATTGCTAGGGGACTAATGGAAAGTCGCTTGGGTTCTCCCAATACACACCAAAATAATCACAATGATCAACAAACAGAAAAAGTTGATTGGTTAATTTTATCAGGAAAAACTTGTAACCTCCACCTAGTACAGCGTCAAATTTACCAGGAATTTAGTCAGTCTGAATATTTCGTGTGGAATCCAGAACGGATTACCTTTGTCCTCGAATTTACTAAGCTAGCCACCTCAGCAGGAGCATGTTATGCCGAGAAATTGCGTAGACTCAGATTTGACCCCGAAAAGTCTAAAGATTTGTTGCGTCAGGGAGCTAATCAGCTAGAAATTGATGTTAAAAACTTATTCTACAATTTACCTTGCAACTTCAAACGAAAAACCCCAACCCAAGACTTATTACTCATATTCAAAGCCGGAAAAGAACTTTATCAAATTTCTCCCCAAGACACAGTAGCAAAAACTCGTACTGAATGGCTAGGCATACAATTAAGTAACATTATCTACCGTCAAGATTATGACCGGGGAGATGTTCGACTTTGGGGTAATTTTGATGGTAACAAACTGTGGCAAGAACTTCAGAAATCAGAACCAAGCTTGAATGAGTCTACCTTTCTTCAACAAATACAAATCCAATTTGAGATTGATTCAGCACTGCAAATTAATGTTTTAATTTGTCGGGGAAACCCCTATTATTTAATTGATAGTTCCGATGACGGTATTAATGTAGGAGAAACCATCGCAAAAGCTGACCCCAGTCCAGAAAAACCAGCCTTATTTACTACTGATGGGAAATTACAGTGGAATATTTGTACGGAAAAAACCGAAAAAGAATTAAACAATGGTGATATTGCCGTGAATGTCCTAGAAACAGCAACTGTAGATCGACCAAATGCTTATCACCCAGTATTTAAAGCTGATAATAGTGATGCTCAACCACTCCAAGAATTTTATTATGGTAGCGACAGTGAACAGCAAGGATCTGGTTTAATCAGTGACCCCTTACCTCCCTTTCCTCAAACCAACCAACATACCTTCTACATTTATCATACAGATGAAAACAACACCAAAAAATGGATTAGAATTGGCGAATTGAAAAAACCAGATGTAGTTACAGATTACCCTTGCCAATATCGGGTGACTCTAGATAAAAAAGGTATTTTGCGGATGCACGCTGGAGAAGTCCCCTATTGGGAATCAAGCGATCAAAAATGTCTCCATCAACCAGGATGTGTTTTTCGTACCGAACTGGAACTGCAACCCAATGAAGTAGAAGCGGATCGTGACCCATTTTGTGGCATACATTAGACCTTTTTTGATTTTGGTAACCAACATATTAAGCGAACAAAAGTAGGATTGGAGGCAATATTTATGCAGCACCTACACCAGCTATTAGCAGTGGAGAACTCGGAGTTAGCTCAGTTACTCAAATTTAGCTTGTGCGGGTTAAAAGCTGCTCTAGAGCAAGCTCAAAAAGACTTTCCCCAAGATCCTGGAGTCCAAATATGTAATCAGGTGGTGCAAGACATCCAGACTCTCCTACAACCTCCTGTGCAACCACCCCCTCCTTCTAGGGAAACTAATCAAAGCCAAAACCCAGTTCTACCACCCAAACCAGATGACTCTGGGGAAGATATTCCACCAATGACATCACCTGCTAACATTTCCATTCACCCCACACCCACAAGTGAGTTAAAACTGAACCCTTTAAAATCAGATTTCAACTCTGACCCAGAACTAACTAGGTATTTGGGGGATTCCCCACTCCAAAGTCAGACAGACCCAGATTTATGGAATGAAATTCAACGTCAACTGCTACGAGTTCCAGAACAAATGGCTGACTTTTGGCGACAGAAGGCTTTAAATTGTGCAGAAAAAGTAGGAGCTAAAGAAGATAAATCTAATCTTGTGCAACTTCCCTTCATTCGTAACCAAGATATTTACCCTGGATTGGCTGGAAGTATACAAACTACAGGATTGTGCTTCTCTACCCAAGCACCTTTAGAACCTGAATTTTACCAACAGAACATATCTGAGGATTTGCGTTTACTGGCAAGTCTTGTGTCTATCTGTAAAAAATTTATTCATATAGAACCAAACTTACACCATGCCTTGAAAACAGTTAATCGCTTTGATGTGATATCTTTACACTCAAATTCAGAACAACGGATTAAGTACATTGAAGCTCTCATAAATCGCTTCCAACGTACACTAAAGGCTGAGGAAAATGGAAATATACTGTTAATTCTTCATGCCTGGATTGACATAGATGAGGCAATAAACTCCCTAGTTTTTGTCCCACCAGCGGAACGTTACTCCTGGTGGGGGAACCTAAAACAAAAATCGCGACGCATCATACTTCAGAAAGTTAGACAGAGGGCAAAAGAAGCAGGTTGTGATGTGCAAATTCGCCAATTATCAGGACTTTATGCAGATGTCCATAGTTTATCCAAGGAGGATCTTCCAATGAAAGTTGGGGGTATTCCCGGGGAAGTTTTAGCCTGTCTGCGGCTTTATGCTCGAATTAACCAAGAAGAATTTCCAGGCAGAGTACTATACCGCTTATCAGCTTGAGTAAAATCTCAAATTCTGGCGTCGTCCCTATGTTCTAGTTCCTAGTTACCAGCGTCACGCTGGTAACTAGGGGAGTTGAGGTTCTGCCTCCTGGTTATCCTTTTTGGAAGTGCAATTCACCAGGTAAAAGGCACTTTTGCAAGAGGTCGATTGAATATTGCAACAGAAATTTGACATCTCCCCCGGTTGGAAACACGGGGGATTCTAAACGGATGTTGCTACGCCGGATAAAATCCGGGCTACGCAACGTTTACGATATGATTTATTTAATCGCGTAAACAAGTCATATCGCTGTGGCACTGTCAAAGATGCCCTACCCACCTCGGCTAAGTTTAATCCTAGCTGTGTGGCTACTTTTCTCATGATGTTGGCACTGCCGTTGCAATCTGCATTAATAAAATGTCCATCACGACTTTTGTACAATCCACGCTTTACCCTTTGACCTGACGGTTTCCATCCTGCGGGTTTTTCACCATGCTTGTAGAGGCTATCGCCATCCAGGTAAGACGCTTTTGATGTGTACGCTTCTTCGGTAATTGTTAGTTGTATTCCGTACTCTGGACAAAGTTGTTTAAGACGTTCAATTAATCGCCCTGTGGGAATAACAACAAAGTTTTGATTGCCGCGCTTGCCCATATTAGAGCCATTCTTTTGACCGTCATTCCAACCAATAACAAGATTTCCTACACGGTCATTCAAGCATTGGTTAATAATAAACCTAGCTGCTTTATTAACGGCATCTCTCATCTGGTTGTTGCGTTTACGCTGCACTCGGTCAAGATTAAAATCCCAGTAGAAATCAGATTTTCCTTGCTTATATTTGGCAACCAAGCGACAGTAACCTTGGTTCATCGATTTGAGCTTGCGACCATCAATAATCAGGCTTTGACCACGAGTTGAAACACCTGTTAACCAGTTTGTACCACCGTGGTCAAAACTCCATGCTTGGGTGTAATCAAGATTGGGGTTAAGTTCAATTGGTTGTTTACCGTCATCAATTACCCAATCAACCCATAACTCACCTAAATAAGGACGAACTTGTACCTCCCTAACCCAATCAGAATCAATAAAATCTGGAAGTTGCAAGGTTATTTCGGTTAGTAAATGCGGTTTTGTTTCTCTGCTAATTGAAGGATAAAAACAACCATTTCTCAAGGTAAGAGCTTGCTTTGGAAATGTAACAGCAGCAAGTCCGCCACGTTGTCTATATTTGGGCAATGATGGTTTATCAACCTCACCCCGATAATAAGCTTTAACAAGTCGGTTATAACTGGTTATCGACTCCCCTACAGACTTTAATGTTTGCTGTGCAGACTGTGCTGTCATTGCTTTGTAATGGGGATTATTTTTGAGAATTTTGTCTAGTTCTGGGTAAGTGATTTTGCAGTGGTACGCTTTCCACCCATAACGTAACTCATCACCACGCCAGTATACGGAGAATGCATCACCATTATTTTGTAACATTGCATAATGTCGTTGCCGTGTCTCAAAAATCGCGGAATTAATCAGACTGTTTGCCTGTTGGCATTGGTCAATCCAAAAAGCTTTTTCTTCCTCTGTAAAACTTGCTCTAACAGGTATTGTTCTGTACAGTTGACTCACCTCCTAAATATTGTTACTATACCTATTAGCTTACACGTCATTGCTAAAGATGTCAACAAGAAAAGGTATAAAAGGGGAAAAAGATATCCCTATATTCCACGATGAAGTCAAAAAAAAGCATACAGTTGTTCTAACTCCTACAGTTTGGGAAAAGTTAAAAGTACTATCAAAAAACAAAGGGTTAAGTATAAGTGAATTTATAGAACAACTAATAAGAGACACACCAGGTTAAAACCTGCCGTGTCGCGTTACCCTACGGGAAGGCTCCGCCTACATCCCCTCCTTAAAAGGTAGGGGTTCTCACGCTCCCGCGTGACTTCGATAGTTTTTGTCACATGTACGTTGGTACCACCCAAACAGCAGATTTACTAGGGGTATCCCCAGCCCGAGTTCGATGTTTGCTCAATCAAGGCAGAATTAAAGCAGCTTACAAAATTGGCAAAATCTGGGTTATTCCCCTGTTTAACGGAATGCCAATCATAACTAAAGGTAGTCGAGGACCAAAAGCAAAATGGTTCAAAAGACTGCCAGCAGTGACTCGTATCCACGTCAATAGGCAAGCTATCAGCCAGAATAACAAACGGGAAATTCCCAAGCCTGTGATTAGCGTGAAAAAATCAGGAAACAATACATCCGCTCACCGAGTGAAAATCAATGGTCCGTGTGAGATCATATATAGCCATAAAAAAGCTATATCTGGTGGTGCGAAAGTTTGGATTGAAACCTATTTTCCAGTAGAAATTATTTCCGATCCTTTTGAAGTGCAAGGGTCAGCAGTTGCTTATTCTCCCCTTGAGGAGGTTCTACAACAGGTTTCTTCTTGCTTATTTGGTAGATATCTGAGAAAAATCTAGGACAGTTAAAACTTCATACTTGCTTGACACATGCTCAAAAATGTACACTCCCACACTAAACGGGGCTGTGCATAACAAAGTAATGCTTTTTTGGCTTTCTCTAGCTGTTGAATCATGCTGGGTTGATGCAACTCTTGCCAGTAGTGCTGCTGGAGATAATCAACTAACCATAACTGGGCTTGGGTATCTAAAGCTTGATCAATTTGTTTGGCTAACTCCAAAGCCGAACGGTAATTATTCGGTAATTTGCTGAGGGCTGTTAGTAATTCTGGGGGAATGGCTTGTAATTGCTGGTAAGATGCGATCGCTTCTCCAGGACTGCCAGCTGCTAAGCTCAAGACTGTGGGATGTTTCATTATCTGTTGGTTTTCTGTCTGCTGGAGAACCTGTGCCATCGCCGTTTGATCTAAACGATAAAAAGGTATTTTTTGACATCTAGAAACTAAGGTAGACAAAATCGCATCTGGGGAAGGTGCAATTAAAATCAGGGTTGCTTTTCCTGGTTCCTCTAAGGTTTTGAGTAAAGCGTTTGCTGCGGCTTCCGCCATAGTTTCCACCTGTTCCAAGACTACAATATTTCTTGGTGCTTCTAGGGGTGGACGACCCAGAAATTGAGTTACTTCCCGGATTTGTTCCAGACGAATTACAGGGGGTGCTTTGCGCTTGAGTCCTTTTTCTGCTGCTTGTGCGGGTGTTAGTAGCTGTCCTTGGTGTTGGTAAGTTGGTTGTATCCAAAGTACATCAGGATGGTTGCCTTTTTGCAGCTTCGTTTGAATGATTGCGAACCTCGAACTCACCCCTGGCGCTGAAGATGCATTTTCCCTTAAATCTTTAGTAAATAGCAATTCAATAAAACACCGCGCTGTTAAACACCGTCCTACCCCATGGGAACCGACAAATAAATACGCGGGAGCAACACGATTTTGTGCGACAGCTTGACTAAGCAATTCTACTGCCTTAGACTGTCCGACTACTAGTGCAAATGGGTTCATCAAAAGTGAGGATTTAGGAGTTTGTAGGGGCGCAAAGCTTGCGCCCAGAAGTCGCAAAGTTAGGAGGCACAAAGTTACCAATTCTTAATTTTTAATTTTTAATTTTTAATTGTTTTGGGAGGCGTAAAGTTAAGAGTTAAAAGTTAGAATTTACTAGTTAGGAAGTTATTATTCTCCCCCCATCTTCCCCTACTCCCCCAACGAGAGCAACTCCCCATTCTTTCAACTTTGCGCTTAAAATTTCTCGAATCTGTTCCTGTAAAACTTCCCTACTGCAATTACCATCAACACGCACAACTCCCTGGGGGTGAGATGTGGCTATTTCTTTATATCCTTGTTGTACCCGACGGTGAAAATCGATTTTCTCTTGTTCAATGCGATCAAATCCAAACCCATCTCCTTGTTTGCGACTCAATCCCACTTCTACATCTACATCTAACCACAACGTCAGGTGACTTCCTAAACCCCCCGTAGCGATGGCGTTGAGTTGATGGATTAAATTCATATCTATCCCCCGTCCATAACCTTGGTAGGCGATGGTAGAGTCAGTATAGCGATCGCATAATATCAATTTTCCTGCTGCTAAATTTGGCTTTAGTTCTTGTTCTACATGTTGAGATCGGTCAGCAGCATATAATAGTAATTCTGTGCGGCTAGCGATTGGTTTGTCTTGTGTCCCCTCTAATAACAAGCGTCGCAGATGCAAACCTAACTCTGTTCCTCCTGGTTGACGAGTCATGACAACCGGAACATTGAGAGTTTGCAACCACTGACAGCAAAGTTGTATTTGCGTAGTTTTACCGCAGCCTTCTACCCCTTCAAATACGATTAGTTTTCCATCCATGCTTGTTTAATTGTGTTGCGTTCTTGTTTAGTTTATATATTTTCCAGAGCATTCATTTGTTAAACTCCTTAAACCACACTTGCTGTTGGGGTAAGGGGATAGGAATACCCGCTTGATCACAAGCTATTTTAATCCGTCGGCGAAACTCCCGGGAAACCCTCCATTGCTGTAGGGGTTCTGTTGTAAACCATACCCTAATTATTACCCCCTGACTGCCAAAATGATCCACTCCTAGCACCTGGGGTGGTTCCAGAATAGTTTTTTGCCAACTTGGATCTTGGCTCATTTGTTCTGCTACCTGAGTAATTAATTCTAAAGCTCGATCTACGTCAGCCTGGTAGGAAATGGGAATATTTAGATCTGCTCTCGCCCAAGTATTAGAAAGATTACGCACTATCTTAATTTCGCTATTAGGAATAGTGATCAGTTCTCCTTCAGAATCTCGTAGCTGAGTAATACGTAAATTCATGTTTTCTACCATACCCCCTACGTCTCCTACCTTGATAAAATCCCCGACTGCATACTGGTCTTCGAGAATGATAAAAAACCCATTAAGCGCATCTTTAATTAAGTTTTGCGAGGCTAAAGACAATCCCAGACCAATAATTCCTGCACCTGCTAACAAAGGACCAATATCAATACCAGTTACAGAAAGTGCAACTAAAATTCCCATAATAATCCAACTTACTGTAACAATTCCCCGTGCAACTCCAGAAAATGTTCTCAGCCGCAATTGTAAGCGACGATGGGCTTCTTGAGTGGGCAAATAAGTATTAGCAAGAATAGAATTTAACTGCGAAATTAAGGCATAGCTAAAGCGAATCAACACATAGGTTATACAGCCAATTAATCCAATTTGAAAAGGAATATTAAGACTACTAAAAAACCATACCTTGATGATGCGAGTATAAGGGAAGAGACCGAAAATCAATAGAGTTCCCCCTATGGAAATTACAGCCCTAATTATTTGTAAAACCCGATATCTAACTTCTGTAATATTCCACTGGTGTCTACGATTTAGCTGGGTTGATATCGGCTGATTTTCCGATGAATCTGAGGATAAATGTTCTTTTGAGTTTCTTAAATAACGTTCTTTGCAAAAGATTATCCAGTTGCTAAGGAAAATCACCACAGTAATCCCAGCAGCCTTTATTCCTTGATTAATTAAAAATCTTGGTTGTCTCTCCTGTTTTGCCCGCTCTAAGGCTTCTTGTAATTGCTGAATAATCTGGTTTGTTCTAAACTCAATCGTGACACCTTCCAGTTCGGCATCCCAATTAGTAACAGTTAATAAACGGACTTCTTGATCCCCCACGGATATATATATATCTTGTAAATTTCCTACTGCTTGTTGGCGAATCTTTAACTGAACGGTGTCGGTTTGGAAGTAAATGTTACTAAAACTGTGTAATCTCTGCTCAATTTCTGCAATTCTTTTTGATAAATCAGACTTTTGGTCAGTAACTTTGAATATACAGCGTCCATCAAGGCGAACACAAGCAGAAACTACTGCATTCTCCAAATTATGTGTCAATACAATGGAATTTAGCTTTAAATCTGGCAGTATGGGAATTTGAGCTTGAACTGGTGATACAGAACTCACCATCACAAATGTCCCTATGACGATCCCAAGTGAAAATGCTATGGAAATGTTGCTTTTGATGTTAAACAAAAAGTTTTTGCACAATTGCCGGAGAAATCCACAAATTTTGGGAAAAATTAGGGATTGGTAACGATGGAGACGTTGTGGCATCTATTTAAGGTTCGTATAAACTACCCTATGTGTAAAAATCTACCACTTTTCCCAGGGTTAGCCACTAAATCCACGTCTTTACATATCTTGCACTTATACCCTAGAAGGGTAAAGCTATACAATTGAAGCCTGCCTACGCAGGCTTCAAACCCATTTTTTTCGATTTATTGCTAAAAATATATGTTTATTGCAATGGAAGTATTTAAGTATTAAAACTTGGATGCAAGATGTGTATTTTTATATGACCTCAATCGTTACCAACTAAAGCAAACTCGGATTGTATATCCCATTGTCTACCATTGTGTCGCAGCAGAGTTAAACTAATAGCGGTAAACTCAAAATACAGTTCCCGGTGTTTAAATTCGTGCCAAGCAAGTTTAAAATTTTTCCTTGTTAAATCTTTAAACGCCACCGTCATATGAGGTGCAAAGGGACGGGTTTGAGAAACTGGATCGACAATTCCCAGTTTAGTTTCCATGTGTGCCATTAAATTGGCTTGTAAACTCAGTAATTCTTTTGTTTTTTCCACATGAATATAAATTACACGGGGAATAAAAGCACCAAACCCCTTGAGTATAACTGGAATCGCATTTTGCCCAGTTGTAAATTCCTGCAAACATGCTTCTAATGCAGACAGGTTATCATCTTCCCACTCAAATGGTGGTTGCACAGTCACGTGGGGAGGAGATTTTTGGGCATGTTTGCTGGCATAATTATCTGCAAAGTACTGTTTAATCTGATTAGCGTGGTCTTGAATATCCTTTGGTGGTAGCAAAGCAACGAAATATAGACTCATATTAATTTGGTAATGGGTAATTGGTAATAGGTAATAGGTAATTGGTAATTGGTAATTGGTAATGGGTAATGGGTAATTGGTAATTGGTTAAATATAAAATAATAATTAATGAGTCATTTGTAGTTTGTTATTTACATTCATACAAATGACAAATGACAAATGACCATTTTACCCAAGGGATAAATAATAATGCCGTGGTTCGTCAAGATTGAGTCAGGTAAAGTCGATAAATCTATTTTTGACCAATATATCCCCGCTCACAAAGCCTATGTTACAGAATTAATCGCCAAAGGACACAAAGCAAAAACCGGATACTGGGCACAGATGGGAGGCGGAATGATGCTATTTGAAGCAAAATCAATGGATGAAGCCCAAAAAATCGTCGCTAATGATCCCTTAATCAAAAACCACTGCGTTAATTATCAGCTTTATGAATGGAAAATTGTGATGGAATAACACACAATTACAAGTTTAGTGCTATAATTATGTCTAGACCTGGATCTATGCGACTCCAACGCCCAAATCTTGTCAGGACCGGAAGGTAGCAGCAACACGGGATGCTTGTAGTAGGCGTAGTCTCCGGGTCGCCCTATTTTGAGAGCGCAAGAGCCACTACAATGCCTGACTTTGGAGATGTTGTTAAAAAAGCTTTTTATCTTGGTGTTGGTTTAGCTTCTTATGCAGGTGAGAAAGCTGGTGATAAGTTAGCTGATTTGCGATCGCAAGGTCAAAAGTTAGCAGATGAGATGGTAAAGCGTGGTGAAATGACCACAGAAGAGGCTCAACGCTTTGTCGAAGATATGATGAAGCAGGCTCAAGGACAACCAACATCTGATGCAACCTCCCAAAGCACCCCTGCCTCGGAACCTCGTCGCATCGAAATTATCGAGGAAGATGAAGAACCAACACAAAAGGTTTCCAGTACCGAAAATACCGATGATGTGGATACATTACGCTCTCAAGTACAAGCACTCCAAGATGAATTAAAACGCCTACAACGGGATAAGTAATAAGTAATATAGCGCTTCCTAATCTGCTGAATTACAAAAGGGCAGGCAAGGATGCCTACCCCACAATAATTTTAGTAATTTCATCTGTACTTCACCAGACTGAGAAAGGCTATAAGTAATAAGTAATAATTAATAAGTAACGAAAGTGGTATAAGTTTCTCTTCATTAAAGAGGAAGCTGACTTACTTCCCTCAATCCTCTGACTATGCCTGGGACAGGCTGCCCCAACAGACTCTTGTTAAATTTATTACTTAATACTTTTTACTTGTGATATCGGTGGCTTGCTGGCTTAAAATTGTAATGAATCACATATTCCTGAGGATGCATTCCAGTGCTGCTGGGTAAGTGGCATTAACAGTCTAGGGGAAATTGGTTACAGTAAAATAGTAATCTGTTGTTTGCGCCATTCTGTGTCAGGAGGTTATTTAGGTAACCAAACCAATCTCCTCCCGTTCATAGTGAGTAAGAAAATCAAGACGTAAAATTTATGGAACATTGGGAAAAAGATTTTTGGGAAATAGTAGAAACAGTGGCTGATGAAGTAGATAGATTCTTCCTGGGAATGACTGAAATGGTAGACAGTTTTTTTGAACTAACGGAAGAAATTAGCGAGCAAGTACAAAGTACAATTACTACTGAGGTAGATCAGTATTTGCAGGAACTTGCGGAACCAATTTTGGATGTTTATTGGGAATGGGAAGATGTTGTGGGTGATGTAGATCCCTCTTTTCCTTATACAGTAGAAGCCACAGCAGAAAAAAATCCTGCTTGTATTGGTTGTCGCCATTACCACGGTCAAGCTTATGGTGGTAACTTGTTAGTATGTGGTATGCATCCTCATGGCTGGGATGATGAGAATTGTCCTGACTGGGAACAGGAATAATGGGTAATGGCTAATAGTTTCACTCTTTACCATGCATAAATTCAAAATCAACTTGTCCAGGTTGGTAACTAATTAGCCGGACTTGATGAGTCTATGGTTGTTGTTGCAATTGTGTATATATTGTTTTAAGTTAAGTTATAAATTAATTTTTGTATCTTTTATGAGTAATTTTACCTCTGATATGGTAAATCAACCCAGCCAAGAAATAAAATATGGCGAACGTCAGATTGCAGAGGGGGAATTAATTACATTTCCTAATCCCCGTGTGGGACGTCGCTATAATATTGACATTACCTTACCGGAATTTACTTGTAAATGCCCTTTTTCTGGCTATCCTGATTTTGCCACTATTCACATTAACTATATTCCCGATGAAAAGGTGGTGGAATTGAAAGCAATTAAACTTTACATTAATAGTTATCGAGACAAGTATATTTCCCACGAAGAATCAGCAAATCAAATTCTCGATGATTTTGTTGCTGCTTGCGATCCTCTAGAAGTGACTTTAAAAGCAGATTTTGCACCTCGCGGTAATGTGCATACAGTAATTGAGGTGCAGCATAAAAAAGAAGGATAATTTGGATCACATCTTCGTTCGGTAGTGATTTAGCAATGCTAAACCGCTACAGTGGAAACTATCTAAGAGGGTGTTTATAAAATAAATCTAAAACTGTACTAGAAACCGGGTTTCTTTTGGCGTAAATACTGAGATTCTCGATTTTTCAGCGATAGAAACCCGGTTTCTTGGTTGATTTTGCCGTAAATACTCAGATTCTCGATTTTTCAGCGATAGAAACCCGGTTTCTTGGTTGATTTTGCCGTAAATACTGAGATTCTCGATTTTTCAGCGATAGAAACCCGGTTTCTTGGTTGATTTTGCCGTAAATACTCAGATTCTCGATTCTCAACCCACCGCAAACCCGGTTTCTTTGGTATAAGCGCTTTTATTTATAAACACCCTCTAAACTAGAGATTTTGTGGGTTTATCTTCCGTTTGAGTACTCAATTGGTCTAAAATATCTAAAACCTCTCTTTCAAAAGCCACTTGGGCACGATTGGTTTTAGCACCCACATACAATTTACCATCTTTTTCCAATGCCCAGATTTGGGAATGGGAAAAGTAACTCATGACTACACCCAGCATTAGCAAGGCAAATCCAGTATACACAACTGGGATGCCAGGATCAGCTTTAATTTGTAACCCAGTACTACCAATTACTTCCAATACCTTAACTGTAACACCATTAACCTGGGTAGACATGCCAGTGCGTACCGTATCCACTAATTCACCTTGGGAATCGTAAATCAACACCATTCCCTGTAAATCTCTTGCTAGCAGAGAGACACCTTCAGTTAAATCTGGCTTGGTGGGAATCCAAGTTCCCCAGAGACTTCCTTTACCGTTGGTATCTAATTGTGCCATGGGTAATTGGAAAATGGGGCTATTATTAAGTTGGACTCTGACTGCAGATATTCCCCAGCTAGTTTGGTAAAAAGTCACTCCATGATAACGTAGAGGTTGGTTAACATGAATAGTCTGACGATCAACTTCTTCCCCTTGATTATCTAAAACAGACATATCAGAATAAAACTGATCGATGTCTCCAGAAGAGGTATAATCAATCCAAAAGCGATTGACCCGCACAGACCAATCTTTGGGAATTTGGGACATTGCCCAAGGACCCGCATCAATTATATTCTTGACTTGGAAGGTGTTGCGACTGGGAACCATTTCTTGGGCAATAAATCCTGTCATTGCCCCTAAAATTCCCCCCAATAAAATCACCACAATTCCTATATGTACAATAATTGGTCCGATGCGTCCAATTATTCCTTTGCGGGCATAGAGGATATGTTCTTTTCCTTGTTCTTCAAATATCTTATAGCGACGATTTTCTAAGATTGGAGTCAGTGATTGCAGGGGAATATAATCTAAATCGGCACTCAATGCAAGTTTGCTAAATTGCCGGGGTTGGTCGTAAAATTTCCAGCGACGGGCTGCTTTTAATGCTGGTAACTGCCGGGTAAAGGTACAAGCAGTTAAACTAGTACCAAAAAATATCAGTAGTGCCAAAAACCACCAAGTCCGATAAACATGGTCTAAACCCACGATTAGAATCACTTTCCAGGTGAGAAAACCAAATAAAGCCGGGTGTTCTGGGTAGTTGGCTTGATAAAACCCTACCGACTCTCCCTGTTCAATTACTGTACCACTGATACTGAAGACAGCGATCGCCAATAGTAGTATAATTGCTAGGCGTAAGTCTGTTATTATGGGCAAAAAGTCTTGCCTAAAAGATTGTCTGACAACAGACCACCAATTTAATTGTTTAGAAGTTAGATTGTCATTTGTCATTTGTCATTTTCCCTCGTTACAAGGTTTTACCTTATAATGCGTTTAAGGTGGGCTGCTGCCTCCATAGTGAATGGGAGGCAGAACCTCCAGAGGATGCGTTTCCAGGCAGCAGCCCACAAACGAGTTAACGAGTTAAACTAGTTAATTGTTTAGAAGTGAGATTGTTATTTGTCATTTGTCATTTGTCACTAGAAATTCATAATTCATAATTCATAATTCATAATAATTCATAATTTATAATTCATAATTCGTAATTCTTGGGCGCAAGCATTGCGCCCCTACTGAATTCTAAATTCTAACTCATTACTGTTGACTGTTAACTCTTAACCAAGGGGAATGCGAGAAATTAAAGAAAAGACACCAAATCCTACCAATAATACACCGCTAACGGGATTAATCCAACCAGACCAACGACGTAATTCTAGTATCTTCTTGATGGAAGCGGTAAAAGTGCCTGCTAAAATTAATGGTGCTACGTAACCAACTGTATAGGAAATTAGCAGCATACCACCTAAAATAATGTCTTGGGTATTGGCAACCCATCCCAATAAACTTGCTAATACTGGAGTACTACAAGGGGATGCTACCAAACCAAAGCTTAGACCAATAGAATATGCTCGCACACCTGGGGGTAATTCTTGAGAAATCCACTCTGTACCGCCAAAAGAGGGTAATTGTAAGGGTAATGCCTCCAGTAGGTTTAACCCCATGAGAATGGCGATAATGCTGACAATAATTGGTAAACCAATTCCCACTTGTCCGTAGACTTTACCGATAGCAGCAGCTACTATTCCTAATGCTGCTAAGGTTGTTGCTAATCCTAAGGCAAACCAAGTTGATTGGGCTGCAGCTTGCAAGCGACTCTTGGCTTCATAGCCCCCTATATAACCAATGGTAATTGGCAGCATAGACAGCATACAAGGGGTGAGGCTGGTAAGCAAGCCAGCTAGGAAGATTATACCAATACTGAGGACACTCAGGTGCGTCAATTGGTTAGAGACAAGAGAATTGGCAAATTGTTCGAGTTGGTAAATTTGGGTTTGCAGAGTTTCCAGCATAGGGTTGTTTTTAGGAGAAATGGGTAATTGGTAATTGGGGAGGTAACTATAGCTTGGTTTTTTGGGAAAGTCGTCGTTGGGATCGCCTATATTTAGACTTTGGTTGTTCTAATGGTACTATTTCAGCTTCGTTACTTTCCCGTGCTACTCGAATCAACAACCCCGCAGCGACTAAAGTGGCAATCATAGAATTTCCCCCATAACTAAACATTGGCAATGGTAAGCCTGTAGTGGGTAATACCCCTGTAGTCACACCAATATGGAGAAATGATTGTCCTACCATTAAAATGGTAACTCCAATTGCCACTAGGCGATAAGCTGGATTATTAGACTTTAGCGCCACAATTAATCCTAAAGTGGCGTATATAGCTAACATTAGCAACAGTACCACACCACCAACAAAGCCGTACTCCTCAGCAAACACAGCAAAAATAAAATCGGTGTCTTGAATGGGTAAATAAAACAACTTTTGTTGGGAAAGTCCAAAGCCAGTACCCCATTGTCCACCAGAAGCAACTGCTAACAGACTTTGTATCAATTGATAGCCATCCCCTGTAGGATCTGCCCAAGGATTCATAAAAGACATAATCCTTCGCCGCTGATATTCTTTGATACTAACACTCAGGACTGCTAACAGAACCCCACCCAGGGCTGTTCCTCCCAAGTATTTATAAGGCACTCCTCCAGCCAAGGCAATTAGCCAAATAGTCATGCCGCAAAGTGCAGTTGTACTCAAATTAGGCTGCGCTAAAATACCGAGAAGGACAAGACAAAAAATACCAACCCATGTCAAACGCACCCGCCAAGTTAGTCTTTCCCACTGACTAAAAAGACGGGCACTTTGCAGTACTAAAAATGGTTTAATTAATTCCGAAGGTTGGATAGGTATTGGTCCCAAGGCTATCCAGCGAGAGGCATCAAATGCTTTTTTACCTAAACCTGGAATCAAGGTAGCAAAAATTAATCCCAACAGTGCAAACAGGAACCAATGGGAATGTCTCAAAAGTTTGCGTAGGGGTAAATTAACAATGATATTGAATAATATTAATCCTACTAAGACCCACAGGAGTTGGCGTTTAAAATAATACAGCCCATCATTTTGGCGATCGCCAGCAACGACATAAGAAGCTGAAAATAGGACTACCAAACCCACAAACAGCCAAATAAAGGTTAACCAGCGCAATAACCTAGCCTCTAATGCCCAACTGGACACAGAGTCATCAAATAATGGTATGAGACGGCGTAGATTCACAATTTTTATGGGTAAGGTGTAATCATTTGCGATTTGAGATTTTACTTTGGGGTATTATAATAGACACCCCGACTCTGATAGATGCAAAACAAGTAAATGCTACCAAGGGTACACCCATAGCGTATATTCGTAAAGATGGAGGGGAGATGGTGAGTACACCCCCGTGCGAACTTTCCCCGCCCGGGGATAGGGATGATTGGAGATGTTAAGGTATATGTGGCAATAATGATTAAGAAATGTTGAAGTCCCCAGCAGCACTAACTACATCTTTGTTAAGACAGTTTGTCCCATCCCAGAGATTTCTGCGTACAAATGACATAATTATTGATAGAAGTTATTTATTGCATCCCAGATTGGATGAGTCTTCAATTAAAGTATTGAATTGGAATATTGCCAAAAATAATTACGATGTTCACTGGACAAGGGATTTTTTATGGATTACAAATAGGTACAAACCAGATATTATCTGTTTACAAGAAGTTCGCATGTGTACAATTGGTAAGCACATAGAAAATATTACAGAAATGAATTGGAGTTTTGCCCCTAATTTTGTCGATAGACATCATAATACTTATTCTGGAGTTTTAACGGCGGCAAAATCTAGATTATTAACTCAAGAATCTCTGATATCTCAACACAGCGAACCCCTAACTAAAACTCCCAAGATTTCCTTAATTACTAAGTATCCCCTATTTAATCAATCCCAGACATTATTAACTATCAATACCCATTTAATTAACTTTGTAGATTTAAATAAATTTAACTCCCAACTCCAAGAATTAGAAGCGCGGATATCTCTACACAATGGACCAATTATCTTTTCTGGAGACTTTAATACTTGGAGTTACTCCCGATGGTTTTTACTCAAAGAAATGACTGCAAAATTGGGTTTAACTCCAGCTTTGTTCCCACCCCAAGATACTAAGAAAGTAAAGCGTTTTCTTCTCTCTCCACCCCTAGATTACATTTTTTACAGAGGACTGAATCAAAAATCCGTCCGTGCTAAAGTAATAGACAATATTTATTCATCTGACCATAAGCCAATGTTAGTAGAATTTTCTACTGATGATGCATAATTGACAATAAATCCTTCTTTTTTTTAGTGTCTACCCTTAGAGGTTGTTTGAGGGGTCCAAAAGGTTACTTAAAACCTCTGTTTTAACCTCTCTCCTACTAGTCCAGAGGCTTTAAAACCCCTATTTTTCTGTTCCCCTTCCGATATAAAAAGTTTTTCCGCTTCCCTCTCCTGTTTCCCCTAGGGGTTAGGGGTTAGGTTTTTAGGGTTGTGATGTTAAACATAAAAAAACATCCTCTTAGGGGAAGTCACTTACCCTGCAAAATTGCGTCGAAAGCGTTTTTTATTTTTGTGTTGATTTTTTTGAACGTTATTAAAGGCAATATTGTCCTCATCTTAATTGTTATCATATGCCTTTTTTATCTCTTGGGAATTGCCAATGCTGCCCATGCAGTCATGCATGTACATTCTTCCCGGAGTGCAATCGCTTGGGGAATTTCTTTGATTACTTTTCCCTGGCTGGCGATTCCTTTATACTGGGTCTTAGGCAGAAGTAAATTTCAGGGCTATGCAGAAACGCTACATTCGGCTTATGTGGAACATCAAAACCTTGCACATCAAGCATATAGTCAGATTTTGAAATTTAAGGTAGCACCACCACCACAGTTTCAACCCCTACAGAAATTAGCACAAACATTAACTCTCATCCCTTTTACATCGGGGAATGCAGTGGAATTGCTGGTTAATGGCGATCAAACCTATGATGCTATGTTAGAGGCGATCGCATCTGCAAAGAATTATATTCTTCTACAGTTTTATATTATTAATGACGATCAAACGGGAAATGTGTTTCAAAAAGCACTAATTAGCAAAGCACAGCAGGGTGTGCGTGTTTATTTACTTTATGATGAAATTGGTTCTAAGCAAATTACTCACACTTATATTAAATCTCTACGTAAATATGGTGTACATGTGAGTGCTTTCCACAGTACAAAAGGGAGAGGAAACCGCTTTCAAATCAATTTCCGCAATCATCGCAAAATTCTCATCGTTGATGGTGAAAAAGCCTTTGTCGGGGGTTTGAATATTGGTGATGAGTATCTGGGAAAAATCCCCCATCTGAGTCCTTGGAGAGATACTCATATGATGGTACAAGGTCCAGCAGTACAATGTTTACAAAGTGCTTTTCTGGGAGATTGGTATTGGGCTACCAGAAGCATTCCAGGGGTAAATTGGCAAGTAAAGCCAGATTTTCAACGGAATCAAACGGTATTTGTGTTTCCCACCGGACCAGCAGATAAATTACAAGCCTGTATTTTATTCTTTGTCTGTGCTATCAATCTCGCAACTCGTCGCTTGTGGATTGCGAGTCCCTATTTTGTCCCCGATGATTCTATCCTCACAGCATTGAAATTAGCAGCGATGCGGGGTGTAGATGTGCGGATTATTCTTCCCAATCGTCCAGACCATTTACTTGTGTATCTATGTTCTTTTACTTACTATGCAGAAATGCAAGCAGTAGGGGTAAAACTATATCGCTACCAACCTGGATTTATGCACCAGAAAGTTATCCTAATTGATGAAGATATGGCAGGAGTAGGCACTGTTAACCTTGATAACCGTTCTCTGTTTCTCAATTTTGAGGTGATGGTGTTTGTTACAGGGCTGGAATTTGTCCTAAGTGTGGAAAAAATGATGACTGATGACTTCAGTGTTTCCCGGATGGTAAAAGTGTCGGAGTACGATCACAAAAGCTTTTGGTTTAAATTAGCTGCTAGGGTATCACGGTTGTTAGCACCCGTGCTTTAATCAGTTATTAGTAGTTCTTTAATTCCAAGAAACCGGGTTTGTGTAACCTGGAAATTTAAAACTGGGTGATGTAACCACAACAAACCCGGTTTCTCATCGCCACACCAGAGGAGTTTCGACGCTATCCAAGAAAACGGGTTTGTGTAACCTGGAAATTTCAAATTGGGTGATATAACCACAACAAATCCGGTTTCTCATCCCTACACCAGAGAAATTGG
>JASJCY010000115.1 GCA_030065825.1 Nostocaceae cyanobacterium
GCGAGGCAGCGCGTTGCGGAGGTCTCCTCCGTTGTAGCGACTGCCGGGGTTTCTTGCAAATCTCTCAGTCTCAAAACCTTAATTTTTCGTTTAGAAACCCGGTTTTTTTGGTCTTGTTGAGAATGGTGCAAGATATGAGGGAACAGGGAATAGGGAATAGGGAATAGGGAATGGGGAATAGGGAATGGGGAATAGGGAATGGGGAATAGGGAATGGGGAATAGGGAATGGGGAATAGGGAATGGGGAATGGGGAATGGGGAACCTCACATCTTGCACCAAAGTATTAATACTGAATTATTTTCCTGGCAATAAACATATATTTTTATCAATAAATCGAAAAATAAAGTTTTTAAGCCTGCGTAGGCAGGCTTAGTTTGTATGGTTCCTTACCCTTATAGGGTATAGGTGCAAGATATGGGGAATAGGGAATAGGGAATGGGGAACAGGGAATAGGGAATGGGGAATGGGGAATGGGGAATAGGGAATTCTATGAGATTCAGGTGACATCCACCCCACCGCAAGGCGGATGGGGCTTCCTAACCTCACGATTAGGATTTCCTAGTTACTTCCATTTCTGGATTTTTGCCTCTTATCTAGCCGTGACTACTGACGCAATCATGACCCCGACAGACCGACTGCATAGGCGTTTTCAATTTCCCAGAGTCCCTGGGTACTCTTTATAGGTTGACTCAGATTCTATCGGTACTCCGGTTATGTTCACAGACAGCATAGATATAGCGGCTACGACCAAAACAGCTGGTTCACCCGTATATTCCCTTTAGCTTGGCTAATTCTGAGTTATGTACATTCTACCACAAAACTATTGTCTAGACCCCTCAGACCCCAGACTTGCTATCCATCCCCACCGCACAGGCGGATGGGGAATTCCGCAAATAAGGTTAAACTAGTTTAGCTGTTTGATCAGCAAAATTGGGAAAACAAAGATTTCTCAATTTTTAATTTTTAATTTTTAATTTTTAATTGTTTTTATGGTTTTTATCCCTAGTGTGAACCAGCGTCCCCGTCTAGCAGTAACGATGGGAGATCCAGCAGGAATTGGACCAGAGGTGGTTTTAGGGGCTTTGGCTGACCCGCAAATTAGAGAACAGTGTGAACTAACGGTGGTGGGTAGTAAAGAAGTACTGATAAATACTTATGGCAAACTCGATATAGCCACAATGGCTAACCCAGGGGATTTGTCAGTGATGGATTTGCCCTTGGAGGAACCAATTACCACAGGAGTTGGTAATGCAGCCAGTGGTAGGGCTAGTTTTAATTATATGCAATGGGCGATCGCTCATACCCTGGCTGGGGAATTTGATGGTATTGTCACTGGTCCGATTGCCAAATCCGCTTGGAGGGCAGCAGGATATGATTATCCTGGTCAAACGGAACTTCTGGCACAAAAAGCTGGTGTGGAAAGATTTGGGATGTTATTTGTTGCGCGATCGCCTCACACTGGTTGGACTTTACGGTGTCTGTTGGCTACTACACATATACCGCTAAGTCAAGTATCCCAGGTATTAACACCACAGTTGATGACCAAAAAGTTGGATTTGTTGGTGGAGTGTTTAGAGAAAGACTTTGGGATTGAGAATGGAACAATTGTAATTGCAGGATTAAATCCCCATAGTGGTGAGGGGGGACAGTTGGGGACAGAGGAACGGGATTGGTTAATTCCCTGGTTGGAACAACAGCGTCAGTTGCGTCCAAATTTACAGTTAGAGGGAACTATACCTCCTGATACAATGTGGGTTAAGCCTGGTCAAGCTTGGTATGGTGGGATAGACGCTACAAAAGCTGCTGATGGCTACTTAGCCCTTTATCATGACCAAGGTTTAATCCCGGTGAAATTGATGGCATTTGACCGCGCTGTGAATACCACTATCGGTTTGCCTTTTGTGCGGACTTCTCCCGACCATGGAACAGCTTTTGATATTGCAGGTAAGGGAATTGCTGATGCTACGAGTATGAAAGCAGCGATTAATTTGGCGGTTGAGTTAGCATCTGTGAGATTAAGTCTAAGGTCTGGAGTTGAAAATATAAAATAAATCCTAAGATAGAAGCAAATTAAGAGTTTTTGTGTTGGGATAAAAAGATTTTTGCAAAGTATAAGGTTAGTAATTTAAGTAAGAAAAATATTACATTTTTAAATGTATTAAAAAAATATATAGATTCAGAAGTAAGCTTGGTAAATGTTACTATTAAACTCGATACTAGATATTTACCAGGAGACCTTATGAGTAAGCTACTTCGTAATGTATTAGCAGGTGCAGGAATTGCTGCGGTTGGTGCCATTGGCACTAAAATGGCAGTAGATTACTTCAAGAATCGTGGACAAGAAGAAGTTGTGGATGAAAGTGAAGGAGATGCAAATCCGGAAGCAATATCTTCAGAGGAAGTTGCTTATGTAGTTGTAGAAGAGAGTTCTGTCCAAGACTTTCTAGATAAAAGTTTTGGTGATGCGGGTCGTTATGTTCCCAATCGTCCACCCAAGGTTTTTGATTACCAAGGTGAACAATATATGGTGATTTGGGCAGAGGATACTAAACAAAACAAAAACCAAATGATGGCTTTTAAATATACTGATGAAGGTCGGAAAATGGTTGCTAGTGTTGGATATACAGATGAAAAAACAGACTATAATCTCAATAACTTAGATTCTACACCTTTTGCGATTGAGGTTAATGATGAGAAACTGGCATCTGGTCAGGGTGAAACTGCTGGTGCTAGCGATGTTGACTTTGTTTTAGCTTAAGTCTAGTGGCATAATTTTTTAATTATAATCCTCTCATCAAATAGGTGGTTGAAAAACTGCCTATTTTTAGTATTTTTTGTTAAATAAAATATCTAGCAAAGCCACCATCAGGGGACTGTCTAATAGACATCTGGTGGAAAAGAATGTAGAGACGTTGCAATGCAACGTCACCGAACAACGGTTTTGGACAACGCATATTTAATTTCCAACAGAGGTCTAATTTGGATAATTTATTGATTTCTTTGAACTTGAGCAAGATTTGATTACAGCAGCAGTAACTGCTAGTGAATACCAGGAAGAAGAGTCAGAATCTCTACAATATTTGATACCTTCTTTGAGTGAGTCAGAAAGGAACTATTTTTTGCTCAGAATTCTTAAAGGTGAGTCACACATAGGAGAATACGGTACTGCTGCGCGTGATGCAAGCTACAGTTAAGAAAAATAGTAGGTTGGGTGGAACGTACACGTAGTGTTCGGTGTAGGGTAGTGGAACCCAACAATCATGGTTGATAGTGTTGGGTTTGGTTCCACCCCTTTGGGGAAGCAAGCTACAACCCAACCTATGCATGTTCCCTGTTCCCTTTAAGAAATATGCACTTTTGTGCATAGGTTAAAAATTCATCTCCAATTAAAATTTGAGTGGATAAGTAGATTAACCCAAAAATCATAACTTGTTTGTATTAGCTTGACCTTACGGAAATCCCCTATAGGTCTGCACTACGAAAGGACTACTGCTTTTCTAGGAAAGCTAACAAAGGCTGTTTCTGTAAAGCTTAAGAAAATTTTTAATTTGGATAAATGTAAGTAAAAATATGGTAATGATGAATTTTAGAGAACACCAAGTTTACGAGGATTTACCAGTGGAGAAAAAACTGGGTATTCTTGTTGTGGATGACCATCAATTAATTTTGACTGGTACTCTTGATGTGTTACATCGAGGGTATCCTGAAGCTGATATTCTCAAAGCTCAAACCGCAAAAGAAACACTCTGTTTAATTCAATCTCACCAGTTCGATTTGGTGGTTATGGATTTGTCAATTCCTAATCAACAGGGGGAGAGAGCAGAAATTGAGACGGGAATTCAACTGTTACAAACTTTACTCAAAGAATATCCCCATCAGAATTTTATGGTGCAAACCAGTTATGTGAAAGCGTTAGTCCGCATTAAGCACGAAATTGATAATCATCAAGGTGGGTTTGCGATCGCAGATAAAGGGTTACCTGAAGATCAAATGTTAATGCGGGTTAATCTTGCACTGAATAGCGCAACCCATACAAAAGATATCAAAACGGGAATCGAACTTAAACCAGAATGGTTGGAAGTATTGCGATTGGCTTTTGAAGAAGGTTTGACAGATAAGGCGATTGCCAGCCGAATGTATAAATCAGAACGAGCAGTACGGACTTACTGGACAAAGATTCAGGATGTTTTGGGGGTATATCCTGAGGACTGTAGGGAAACTGGTAAAAATATGCGCATCCAAACCGAAATTCGTGCCCGAGAAGAAGGTTTAATTGATTAATATAGGGGAAATGAGAAGGAGAATTGGGAATCGCATTGGTAGAGAATTTGAGTTGTGGTTCCGTGCTGCACCTCCAGGGATGATGGTGTTGGTTGTGGTGGTGTTAATACGCATATTTGGAGGAATGCAATCCTTAGAGTGGATGTTTTTGGATAGAATGTTACGTCTGCGTCCACGGGAAAAAGTTGATGAACGTGTGGTAATTGTAGGAATTGATGAAAAGGATATTGAATGGGTTAAGCAATATCCAATTCCTGATGGGAAGATTGCAGAATTATTAACTAAATTGGAAACTTATAAACCGCGAGTTATTGGGTTGGATTTGTTTAAAAATGTCCCTGTTGAACCTGGAGGAGAAGAACTAGGGCAAGTATTTAAGTCAAATAATAATATTATTGGAATTGAGAAAGTTTTACCACCTGGAGAAATTTCCCCACACAAGAGTTTACCAGCCAAACAAGTTGGATTTGCTGATTTACGTGTGGATACAGATGGAAAAACTCGACAATATTTGTTGTATACACCAAATCCAAAGAATCCTCAAAATCCTGAAGAAGATAAATATTCTCTCGCGCTGCGATTAGTTACTAAGTACTTTAGTGCGGAAGGAATTGAGTTGGAAACGGGAAGAAAAAACCCAAATACAATCATGATTCGGGGAAGGGAATTACCTCAAATCACCAAGAATTTTGGCGGATATGTTGGTATTGATGATGGAGGATTGTCAATTTTGATCAACTTCCGCAACAACAAGAAACCTTTTCCTGTGGTGTCGTTTAAGGATGTTGTGGAGGGGAAGGTTGATGCAAAATTGTTGCGGAATCGCATTGTCTTAGTTGGTAACCGTAATATGAGTGCTGGCGATATTTTTTATACATCTGCCGTGCCAACATCAGAACTCAGCGGTCAAGTTTACGGTGTTGAATATCATGGTCATGTCGTCAGTGAAATCCTCAGTTACGTTATCGAAGGTCGTCCAATGTTGAAGACTTGGGGAGATATGGGAGAATATCTATGGATAGTGATTTGGGGTTTTGTGCCCATTACCCTGGGACGGCTGACCCAATCTGTGTGGGCAAATTTACTTAGTGTGGGTGTAGCAGGAGTTTGCTTGTTTAGCTTCGCTTATGTGATGTTGTGGTTGTGGGGTATGTGGATTCCCATAGCACCGAACTTACTGATATTAGCTGTGAATGGGGTTGGGTTGAGTGCTTTTGCATTTTACCAACATGATAAGTTTTTGCGATCGCAAATTAAAGAACGTCAAGACACAATCGAATACACTTTTAGTTTAATTCATAATGGTCCATTGCAAACTCTTGCCTATGGATTAAGACATATGCGTGCCCAAGATATACCACATGAAGAAGTACTGTGGCAATTTGAAAAGCTCAATCATGAAATTCGAGAAATTAGCGATTTTATCAAGTTAGAAACATTAGGTCAAGAGGAAGTTTTACGTTTGGGAAGTGGATTAATTTTGGATTTAAATCGACCACTTCATGATTTATTGTATGAAGTTTATTCCAGTACCTTAGAAAGGATAAGTTTTGAAAATTTTAAAACATTGAAGGTCAAAATTCGTAATTTCGAGCCTATTGATGAAAAATATTTAATTAAGGAACAAAAACGCGATATTTGTTTGTTCTTGGAAGAAGCTTTATGTAATGTTGGTAAACATGCCGAAGGAGTCAAGCGCGTTCAAGCATTGGGTGTATTTTCTGAAAACAAATACAAATTATCGGTGAAAGATAATGGCGTTGGAATTAAATCCAAGCAAGAAAATAAAGGCACAAGATATTTTAGAAAACTCGCTAGACAATTAGGAGGAGAATTTAGACGAGAATCGGTTTCCCCTCGTGGAACAATATGTGAACTTAGTTGGACACCGATGAAAGTGTTTTAGATTTTTAGCAAACCAATTTAGATTTTTCTCGTTGTTTTTCAGATAACCATAGAATTAACAGGATTTATCATGATTTATCAAAATTTGAAATTTTGGCGTAATAGTCGCAGATTTATCAGCTTAGTTGTGGGGATGCTTTATTTAATTACCGCAGTCCCTGCATATGCTGAATTGAAACTCAAGAATCGCAAACCTGCTAGTGGATATTCCCGTGCAGCAGCTGGTGCTTCTCGTTAAAAATTAACAGTACGACATGTTTTTTAGCAGATAACCATAGAATTAACAGGATTTATGATGATTTATCAAAATTTGAAATTTTGGCATAATAGTCGCAGATTTATCAGCTTAGTGGTGGGGATGCTTTATTTAATTACCGCATTTCCTGCATATGCTGCATTTAAACCAAAGGATCGCAAAGTTGCTAGCGGACAGACCCGTGGTGGTGGTTCCCGTGGATGTTCTGGTAAGGGTGGTATACCTTTGACATTGCTTGCACCCCAGACATTTATCGGAAAAACTGCTTCTGTGCGTCCTACCCTTACTTGGTATATGTCAAGTCCTGAAAATGTGGAATTCCGACTTTTTGAATTTGAATCAGATATAGAACTTAAGCAAATTGGTAAAGTTAAACCAATACCAGCAAAAGTAGGAATCAACACACTAAAACTTCCCGCTGATTACCCGGAACTCAAAGTAGGTAAAACATATTTGTGGCAAATTGAAATTGATTGCGGGAATGAATTCATTGTTAAACCAGCGGAACTTACTGTCATCAATCCTCCTCAATCATCTCTTACGAAAAAATTTACCAGTATCCCGGAAAAGGTAGATTATTATGCTGCAAATGAACTCTGGTATGAAGCACTGGAAGAAGCATTGAAAGCAGCTGATAATGGTCAATTAGGTAAAACTGGGTCAATTTTAGTGCAAGAACTAGCACAGTCAGAAATGCTGACGGGAAAAGAAACCGAAATTGCAAACATTAAACAACGAATTGAAAATCTCCAGAAAATTTCAAGCGATAAACCGGGTTTATAAACAAAACCCATACCTCACAAGGAAATTAATTTCCTTGCTAATAGACAAAGTCATCTAAAAGATGACTAAATAACTTAGGTTTTCTTCAGTCTACTTTAGTGGACTTTGTTTATTGGTTCCTCGTAATTAATTCCGAGGTGGGTTATTTTGCCAACAGATAAGCGATTTATATAGCGCTTTTCAGTTGAGTCCAATACACTCGAAACCTCACCCCGTCCTGCGGACACCCCTCTCCTACCCTCACCCCTAACCCCTCTCCCATTGGGAGAGGGGGAAAAGGAGAGGGGGAAAAGGAGAGGGGGAAAAGGAGAGGGGGAAAAGGAGAGGGGAAGGGGGTGAGGTTCATCTGTATTCTATCCAAGTGAAAACCGCTATAGCTTAAGTTGACACCAATGATAAATACTAAACTCCTAGAATGTGGGTGATTTTTAAACAGATAATCTGTGGCATTTACCGTCAATATACTAGTCATAAAAATTTGTAAACAAATTACAAATCAACTTTTGTGAAGGGTAGTAATAATGATAAAAATTGAATATAAATTTCAGAATTAGGGGAGACATTGGCTGTGAGAAGCATTTACTGTTTGGGACTTTTGGGTATAGCTTTGCTACAGGGATTTTCCATCAAAACATGTTTTGCCCAAAGTAGTAATATCGTTCCTGACAATACCCTTGGGGATGAACGTTCCAAAACTATACCTCTCGATGCTTCTGGCTTTCCCGTTGATGTGATTGATGGTGGTGCTATTCGTAGTGCAAATTTATTTCACAGTTTTGCAGAATTTAATGTTGCTGAGTTACGAGGAGTTTATTTTCTCAATCCTAGTAATGATATTCAAAATATATTAGCGCGTGTCACAGGGAATAATCCCTCAGAAATTTTGGGAACTTTGGGAATTCTCAATGATGTTGGGATTACATCTAGTCCCGATTTGTTTTTAATTAATCCCAATGGAATTTTATTTGGTGAAAGTGCGAGTTTGGATGTGGGTAGTTCTTTTGTAGCAACGACTGCGAATGGAATCAACTTAGGAGAAACGGGACTTTTTAGTGCAACGGAACCACAAAAAAGTAATTTACTTTCGGTTAATCCATCTGCATTATTTTTCAATGCTGTTAACAATCAAGCAGAAATAGTTAATCGTTCAACAGCAACAAGTACAGTATTGGGGTTTGCTTTGAATGGTGATGCAAATCGTCCTATTAATGGTTTGCGAGTGTTGGATGGTAAGAGTTTATTGTTAGTAGGTGGTAATGTCAGTTTAGAGGGTGGACAAATACTAGCACCGTCAGGAAGAATTGAATTAGGTAGTATTGCTGGAATAGGTTCTGTTAGTTTCAATCAAACTGAGAAAGGTTTGGCTCTAGGATATGACAATGTAAATAATTTTGGTGACATCAAACTATCAACATTTGCCTTTGTTAGTGGAAATGGTGAAAGTGGTGGTCATATTCAAATCCAAGGTAAGCAATTGCTCTTAGATATTAGTTCTATAATTTCTACTGGTGCTAATCTTCCTAATGATGGAGGCGAAATTTCTATTCGTACAACTGATTCAGTAATAGTAAATGATTCAGTTATTGGTTCATTTGCAACGGAAAATTCTGGTAGTATTGGTGACATAAACATTGATACAAAAAAACTTGATGTTATAGGTGGGATATTTCCTTTTGCTGGTTTGATTTCAACTACAACTATTGGAGAAAAGAAAGCTGGAGATATAAATATTAAAGCAGAGACCGTTAGTCTGAGAGACGGTGGAGAAATTTCAGCTTCTACTAATGCTAAAGGAGATGCAGGAAATATCACAATTAATGCTTCTGAATCCGTAGAAGTGATAGGAGATAATAAAAATGATTTTAGTCTATTTGAAGAAATACTAGGAAGTGTTCCCGATAATTTACTAAGTAAAATTGCAAGTCAGGTAAATAGGAATGCTACTGGAAAAGGTGGAAATATATTAATAAATACAAAACGCTTAACTGTTAAAGATGGAGCACAAATACAAGCAGGTACATTTAGTGAAGTTAGTACGGGAAAAGGTGGGATTCTTAATGTCAATGCTTCTGAATCTGTAGAAATTAGTGGTACAGACGGTGATGGTAGTCCTAGTGGTTTATTTACTGCTACAATTGGGGCTGCAGAAGCTAATGATTTAACAATTAATACTGGGAAATTAAGCATTTTTAACGGGGGAACAGTATCAGCTTCAACGGCTGGATTATTTGGTGAAGGAAAAAGCGGAAATTTGACTATCAATGCCACAGATTATGTAGAAGTAAATGGTTTTTTAGAAGAAGATAAAGATGGTACTTTTTTTAGTAGTATAGTTGCTGAAACTGGTAGATTATTAAGTACCAATACAGGAATAAATCCAGCACCTGGCGGAAATTTGACTATTAACACCCAAAAATTGAAGATTAGTGATGGAGGTAGAGTTTCAAGTGCAACTTATGGTTTAGCAGGAAAAGCAGGTGATTTAACTTTAAATGCAACAGAATCTGTAGAGGTCGTGGGAGATCGGAGTTTCATTACTGCGGGGACAAATGCTACGGGAGATGCTGGTGACTTAAGAATTCGGACTCAAAAGTTAACCATTCGAGAAGGAGCTGAAGTTTCAACTACTACTTCTGGTAACAATCAAGCTTTACGTATCAGGAATAAAGGACAAGGTGGAATTTTAGATGTCGATGCTTCTGAATTTGTAGAAGTAAGTGGAGTTAATAGTGGTCTTGTCAGTTTTTCCTTACTTTCTACAGGAGACGCAGGGAAAATTAAGCTAAATACTAGCAGATTATTTATTCGTGATGGAGGTACTGTATCTACTTCTTCTATGGGTAGAGGAAGGGGTGGAGATTTAGAAATTAATGCTTCTGATTTTATAGAGATAAGTGGTAGCGGTACTTCTTTCATACGTGACTTGGCTTTTCCTAGAGAAGTTCGACGAAAACAAATTACTACTGGAAGTAGTTTATCTTCCCTAACAATTAGTACCAAAAATTCTGGTGATATAACCATAAATACTGGACAATTGTTTGTTAGAGATGGAGGAGAAATAATAGCAAATACTCTGGGTTTAGGAAAAGGTGGAAATGTACAAATTCGGGCTAATTCTGTATTTTTAGAAAAAAATGCCAGTATTAGTAGTAACAGTGGAAGCGAGCAAAGCAATCCACAGATAAAATTTGGTGATGCAGGTGATATTTTTATTGATGTCCGGAATAATTTACAAGCAAACAACAGTACAATTTCCACAACTGCTGCTACATCCTCCGGTGGTGCTATTAACATCACCGCTAAAAATATCCGCTTGTTAGGTAACAGCGACATTAGCACCAATGTCTTTAGCGGTACAGGTGGTGGTGGAAATATTACCCTGACTGCAAATACCATCATCGCTCTTGATGACAGTGATATCCTCTCTTTTGCAAGCGATGGAAAAGGTGGTGATATTACCTTTAACACCGCAGGATTCTTCAGTACACCCCTCTACAGTCCCACTTCTCCAACCACAGATGCAAATGCTCTAGCTGCACTTGATGGTAATAACCGCGTCGATGTTAACGCTTCTGGTGCAGTTAGTGGAGCCATTACTGGAGTGCCAGATATTACGTTTATTGACGAAAACTTGACAGATTTACCAGCTAAGCAGATTGACACTGACACCCTCATCGCTAATAGTTGCATTGCTCGCAGCACCCAGCGACAAGAAAACTCCTTTACTATTACAGGTTCCGGTGGTTTACGCAACAACCCAGGGGATGAATTGGTTTCAATATATTCCACTGGTGAGGTGCGGAATGTGAAAACAACACCCCGTCCTTGGAAAAAAGGTGACCTAATTATTGAACCAACAGGAGTTTATAAGTTACCTGATGGACGCTTGATACTTGGTCGAATCTGTGAGTAAAAGAATACCAAAAAATACATTATATCGTAGGGGTAAAGCAAAAGCTGATTGGTGGCAACTTACAGCAATTTTCATCTATTTGAACCACATCCATCGTAGGGGTTTAGCAATGCGCTTTACCCCTACAGCGTGGTCTATTTACCTGAAAATCGCTGTAAGTTAGAAATCGCTTATCTGCTGGCTTTCTCCCCCACCCTGAACTAAAGTTCCGGGCTAATATACAAAGTCTACTGAAGTAGACTCAAGAAAACCTAGGTTATTTAGTTATCTTTTAGATGACTTTGTCTACTCGCTGTGGAAATTAATTTCCTTGCGGGGTATGGGTTTTAAATTAAGTTGACACTGGTGAGCTTTTGCTTTAATCCTGCTATATATCGATGGATACCGATGGATACCATACCTCTTCCCAGGAAATGAATATTTTCACAGCCAATTACCAATCACAATCATTGGTGCCCAATATGCAGGATTATTATACTTGATTTTGGGGTCAGTAGACTCAATATTCCCATCTTTTCTGATGTTAATCATGTCTATTTGGGCTTTTTGTAATGCCTGGGCAATACTCATTCTTTTCTTACTATAGTTTTGGTAAAATTTTTCTACTAGAAAGGGTGTGGATTCATCTGGGATATTCCACAAAGAAGCGATCGCACTTTTAACCCCTACTTGTAATGCTACTCCAGCTAATCCTAGTGTGGCACGGTCGTCACCAACTGCGGTTTGACATGCGGTTAGTGCTAGAAGTTCGACCCTATCTGATTTGCTTTGTAGATTTCTGAGTGAGTTTTCTAATTGGCTGATGGTGAGTTTTTTGTTTTCTCCTGTCTGTTTGTCTTGTCCTGCCACAATGAAGGTATCTTCAGGAATAATACCAAATTGAGCATGGCTGGCAATGTGGACGATGGGGTATGTGGTTTTCTTCAATTCTTGCTGAAAAGTATCTGGGATAAAATCATCGTCGATGAGGTTTGTATAATTAGGAAATAGTTTTTTTACTGCATCAACTTCTTCTTTAACCCCAGAAAGCTGAATAAAAGTTTTTCCGTCAACTTTAGCTTCTTTTTGTAAACCTAAAATTAATGCCTTCTGCTTATTTTGTGGTGGTTTTGGTGTAGTTAGTCGCAAACTAGGTGTTGTGGCAATTGCATATTTTTCAACTAAATATTTTTGTTGTTGATTGTCATAAAGTGCTGCCATGGGAACACTACGTAAAAATCCATCTTGAATAAATACAAGGGTTTGGATTTTTTCTGGTTTAATATCCTCAGCAAAGGGGCGAATTATCCAATCGTAAAGTTGTGCAGCAATTGTTGTATCGTATCCCCTTGTAGCTTTACCCCTCACCAATCCCTTCCTAAATTCGGTAATCGTTTTCTCTAGTTTATCTGTGCTAACTATTTTATTTTCACCTTGTTGATTGGGGTCTTCAATCAATTTAAATTTAGTTTCTTGCTTGTTATTTTCTTGCTTGGGTAACTGCAATAATATTCCAGTTTTACCATCTAAAATTATGGAACTCAAAAATGCAGTATTCTTAAACGCTACACTATTTTCTTTATCTGACAATAGTTCGTCCACCTGCTTGGGATTCAACCCACTTAAAATGCAATCATTACCAAAATAATTCTGCAATTCTGCCAGTTTCAATGCATCGATGGTTGTCACTACTTTTGACAATTCCTCTGAACGTTGGTTATCTCCAATTACCCTAGCTAACAGTTCCAGCCGCGACTGTGCTAATGTACGGTATAATGGACGGACAACATCGCGGAAGTCAAACTGTACGTCCCGTTTTGCTGTCAAAATATCCTGACGAATACCTTCGAGAGTTTCAAATGCTCTTTGATAGGATGCGATCGCTTCTTTTTTCCGCTGCTGTTTGTCTAAAATCCGTCCAGCTTGCCATTCCCACAAATACAAGCTATCTTTTGCACCTAATTTACTGTCTGCGGCAATGATTGCGCTTTGGGTATATTTTAATGCCTTTTGGTTGTCTTTGCGGCATTCCCAAAAATGTCCCAAAGCACCATTAGCATAAGATTGTAGACGACTGTCTTGTAAATTCTTACTAGTTAATACTGACTGCTGTAGCAAACTTAATGCTTGGTTGTCTGGTAAAAATAACTCGGTTGGACAATTAGTAAAAGGTGAAGTTGCTTGAGAATTGCGTTGCAAGTATGCTAAATCAATTGCCCCATAGATTTTTGTAGTAGAATCTGGTAAATTATTGAGAATTTTTAGTGCATTCTTAACGGTATCATTAAATGTTGCATCGTCCATTCCCTTCATCAAATTTGTCTGGGAATCCAACTGAATCAAATTTAATAATCCCCGCATTTCTGCTGAAGGTTGTTTTTGCTTGCGTGCAGAGTTTGTACTATCCTGAAAATATTTACGGGATTGTTTATAATCGTCCTTAGACTGTTCACTAAATTGATTTTCTTTCTTGAACAGACGAAGTTTCTTTGCGGAATCTGTTCGTAATTCTAGCAATTGAGCGCGATTTCTATGGGCATTTCCTAAACTATTTAATACTAAAAAATTATCTGGGGCTACTTCTTTTGCTTTCTTTAAATACTCAATTGCTTGGTCATAATTTCCGAGTAACCGATATGCTTCACCGAGAACTCCTAAAGCAGCAACTTTACCAACTTCATCATTTGTATTGCTAGCAATTTGTTCGGCACTTTGGGGAGTACATTTTATTTCTTCATTCTTTTTATCTTCATCTGTGAAAGTTTCCGAATTATTCTCTGCCAAGTTGCCACATAAAAGCTCAATGGATTTGTAGGGCTGACCTAAATTGGTATAAACTTGTGCTAGTTCTGTCTGCATTCGTCCCACTTGTTGGATATTTTCCACCCTTCTATAGTCACTAATTGCCGCAGACAGCGATTTAATTGCTTTTTTATTTTCTCCTATTTGTTGGTAAGCACGTCCCAAATTCTCATTGATAACTGCCGTAGCAGAGGGGTTATTTTTGTATTGTTTTAATGCATCTCGCCAATGTTTGATTGCATCGTGAAAATTGCTATTATTATAGTCCTCAATTCCCTGCTCAACTAATAAACTGGCATTAGGAGTTTGGGCAGATACTAGTTGTCCAAATGATAAACAAATTACAAGAGTTGCAAAAAATAACCCTTTAAGAAATTGATGACGATTGAGTTTTCGGTATTGCTGACTCAAGAGGTGAGTAAACCTCACGTAAAGTTTCAGAGGTGCAGATAGTAAGAATTGGAGATATTTCTTTTTGGTTTTCATATTTTGATTACATTCGACATTATAAAAGTCATTAATTATATTTTCTCAATGAATTTATAGATTTTTACCTCGGCAAGATAGAAAAGTCCATACTTGTTGAGCTTTTATTAGACATCTGCTGAAAAATAATGTAGAGACGTAAAATTTTACGTCTGGAACAAGGGTTGTAGCTGACGCATATTTAATTTCCACCAGATGACTATTGTTTAATCTAGCATAAATACTGATGTAGAATGTGCAGTTTTATGCAATTTTACAATATCTTGCATTTTATTACTGAAAGTAATTACTACAGTGAGTTTACTGGAGTAGACTTTGCTTCCTTAGCTACTGCGGGCAAAGTGACAACTTCTTAAGGAAATTTAATTAAATTTATGTATAGCTGGAAACACGTTCTATGAAGGGTGCTAGTAGTATAAATTTCATGAGTAGGGGGGAGGAATTCAGCAGTGAAAGGCATTTACCAATTAGGACTTTTAGGTATAGCTTTGCTTCAGGGGTTTTTCATCAATCCATGTGTTGCTCAGAGTAGTCATATCGTTCCTGACAACTCTCTTGGGGATGAATCTTCTCAAGTTATCGAAAATTTTCAAGGATTACGTGTAGAAGCAATTACTAATGGAGCGCAACGAGGGATTAACCTGTTCCATAGTTTCCGGGAATTTAATGTCAGTGAGGGAAGAGGAGCGTATTTTTTCATTCCTAATGCAGAGATACAGAATCTTTTGGCACGGGTGACCGGAAATAACCGTTCTGAGATTTTGGGAACCCTGGGTACTTTTGGTAATTCTCAACCGAATTTGTTTTTGATTAATCCCAATGGGATTGTGTTTGGAGAAAGTGCAAGTTTGGATGTGGGTGGTTCTTTTGTTGCGACGACTGCGAATGGAATCAACTTGGGTGAGACGGGATTTTTTAGTGCTAGCGAACCACAGAGAAGTAGTTTGCTTTCGGTTAATCCATCTGCATTGTTTTTTAATGCTGTCAATAGTCAAGCGCAAATAGTTAATCGTTCGAGTGCGACAGCAACAGTATTAGGGTTTGCTGTGAATGGTGCTGCAAATCGTCCTATTAATGGTTTGCAAGTGTTGGATGGTAAGAGTTTGTTGTTAGTTGGTGGTAATGTCAGTTTGGATGGTGGGGAATTATCTGCTCCTGGTGGGAGAGTTGAGTTAGGAGGTTTAGCAGAACCTGGAAATGTAGCAATAGCAATTAATGATAGTAATATCAGCCTTGATTTTTCTTCTGAGAGTTCATTCTCAAACATTAACCTCACAGATGATGCAAGAGTCAGTGTACAAGGTGTGGGAGGAGGTGATATTTTTGCTCGTGCAAATACTTTTACAGCTACAGATGGAGGACGTTTAGTTTCTGGAACTGAAGGAATAGGTAATGCAGGAGATATTATTGTTACCGCAAACAACGTCAGTCTTTCAGGTAAAGGAGCGAATGCTAGCAGTGGTATTTATAATCAATCACTACCTGGTAGTTCTGGGAACGCTGGTAACATTTTTATTAATACCCGCTCTCTTAGTGCTGCATCGGGTGCTACTATCAAAACTAATACTGCAAGTACTGGTAACAGTGGCAATGTAAAAATTGTTTCTACTGATTCAGTGAAATTAACTGATGGTAATATTGAAACTATAACCAGTGACTCTTCTACAGGTAACGCTGGCAATATTACAATTACAACAGGCGCTTATCTGGCTTCAGGTTTCAATGGCTACCTTTGGTCTGGAACTACCTTTAATGGTCAAAATGCTGGCAACATTTCACTAAATGCAGATTCTGTCACTTTGGAAAATCGTAGTTCAATTGACTCATCCAATCGCTTCGGTTTTGGTAATGCTGGAACAGTAGAGATTAAAGCCAAAAATGATATCAGTTTCTCTGGGGGTAGCTTTATTGATTCAAAATCTTCTGGTCAAGGAAATGGTGGTAATATCAAAGTGCAAACTGGTGGTTCCCTTTCCCTTGTCAATAGCTTCATTGATTCCCTATCTGCTTTTCAAGGAAATGGCGGTAATGTCAAGGTGCAAACTGGTGGTTCTGTTTCTCTTGTAGATAGTGACATTTGGACTGCTGTGCTATTGGGTTCTAATGGTCAAGCAGGTGACATTAATATCCAAGCTAGGTCATTTTCTATGACTGATGGTTCTCACCTGCTAACTTCTGGCTTTGAAGAAGCTAGCGCTGGTAATGTTAATATACAAACCGCAGATTTTGTCAATCTGGACAATAACAGTAAAATATCATCCACCAGTCGCAAACAAACAGGGGGTGATATTACCATTGAAACCAGACAGTTAAAGGTTAACAATGGTTCGCGTTTATTTGCTAGTGTGTTGGGAAATCAGCCAGCAGGAAATTTAACCATAAAAGCTTCTGATTCGGTGGAAGTGAGTGATTCTAGTAAGTTATTGATAGACACAACAGGAAATGGAAATGCAGGAAATTTGACAATTAATACCAAGAAGTTAATTGTCCGAAACGGTGCAAAGATATCATCTTCTACACTTGGGGGTAGTGGAGCTGGGGGAAATTTGCAGATTAATGCTTCTGATGTAGTAGAAATAACTGGAACAACACCAGATGGTCTAACTAGCAGTGGTATCGAAGCAGACACTGGAGGTGGTGGCGCTGCGGGCAATATTAAGATTACTACTGGTAGGTTGATTGTTCGCGATGGCTCTAGAGTTTCATCTTTTTCCGTGCTAGGTAGCAAAGGCAAGGGTGGGAAGGTAGAAGTGCAAGCTTCAGAATTAGTAGAAGTCAGTGGTATTCGCCCTAGTTTATTAGCTTCTAGCAGTTTGGATACTAGCAGTGATGGGATAGGAAATGCAGGAGATATTAAAATTTCCACAGGGAAATTAATTGTTCGTAACGGAGGACGAGTAGCTGTTTCGACATCAGGATTGGCTTCAGGGGGAAATTTGCATATAAATGCGACTGAATCAATTGAAATTAGCGGACAAGCCTTGAATGGATTTTTTCCCAGTGGAATTTTTGCTCAGAGTACCTCCATTTTTACAGAAGCAGCAGGTAAGGGAGGAGATATTGAAGTAAAAACTCCTTTGTTAGATATCAGTAATGGGGGTCAAATTAACGCCACAGCTTTTGGTAGTGGAGATGCAGGGAATATCAGCATCAATGTTGATAATCTCTTAAACATGAAAACAGGAGATATTTCTACAGCTTCGTTTCAGTCTTCAGGAGGTAATATTCAGATACAAGCCGGAAATATTCGCTTATTTGATGATAGCGACATCACTACTTTTGTTGGTATTGGTGACGGTGGTAATATTACCCTCACAGCTAATACTATTATCGCCCTTGATGACAGCGATATCCTCTCTTTTTCCAGTGACGGTAAGGGAGGTGATATTACCTTTAATACCGCAGGATTTTTCAGCACACCCCTCTACCGTCCCACTTCTCCAACCACAGATGCAAATGCTTTAGCTGCACTCGATGGTAATAACCGCGTGGATGTTAACGCTTCTGGGACAGTTAGTGGAGTCATTGCTGGAGTACCAGATATTACGTTTATTGACGAAAACTTGACAGATTTACCAGCTAACCAAATTGACACCAACACCCTCATCGCTAATAGTTGCATAGCCCGCAGCACCCAGCGACAAGAAAACTCCTTTACCATTACAGGTTCCGGTGGTTTACGCAACAATCCAGGGGATGAATTAGTTTCAATATATTCCACTGGTAAGGTGCGGAATGTGAAAACAACACCCCGTCCTTGGAAAAAAGGTGACCCCATTATTGAACCACAAGGGTTGTATAAGTTACCTGATGGACGATTGCTGTTAAGTCGGACTTGTTAAAAGTAAATACTGCACACATATTAAAAATCCGACGTTGCATAAATGGGGGATGATTTTGATGGTTTTGTGGGATGGGCATCTTGGTTTGTGGAACGGGCATCTTGGTTTGTGGAACGGGCATCTTGGTTTGTGGAACGGGCATCCCTGCCCGTTTTTTATATTTATGAGGCAGGCAAGATGCCTGCACCACAAGATTTAAAGTCCCCCAAACTACCCCCAAACTACTCCCAATGTTGGGGGTCACGAGGGCATAATGGTGGCGAACCAAGAACTCTAATCACAGTATTCCTACTTCAATTCAGCAGTACCAAAAATTGCATATGCAGTTTTCTGCAAAATAGAATACACAATTATGTAATTGCATGGTATGAATCATGCAATTTTGTTTGCATAATTGGTGAATGAATTACTTAGTTTTTTTCTTTAATGTAAGTATTATCAGGATTCAAATCAACTAAGTTGCGCTTGAAAATATGTAACTGATATTGCCTGAAAAAATAAGTAACACAGCTTAGGAAAACACATTTCTAAATCTTATACTTTGCAATAGTGGTAAGCAATCATGAAAGACATTTTCACAACCGTAACCCAAGATAATTCCTATTCTGTCACTGATGAATCTAATCAGCTTTTTGGAACTTTAGGTAACAGCGTTTATTTAAAGTATAGAGGACTTAGAGGAGGAAGAAATTTTTCTCAAGTTCTAACCCTTAGTCTCGATGAATTAACATCAGGTAATTTGTTGTTTAAGGGAGTAAATACCACAAAACTGGACTCGTCTATATCTTCAACTGAAACTGAAGATTTATCTTCCTCAACATTGGCTGAATCTTCGTCACTCTCGCTCTATTCCTCTGTGTTTTCAGATAGTCCAAATCAGACAGTTGTTTTCAATAATTTATCCCACCACAACGCTGTTGACAGCCACAATCCCAGCAGCGGTGGCTCCCATGACCACAACCACCATAATTTATCTAATGATGATGGCTTCACTTATCAAGCAGCTAATAATTACTATACTACTGGAATTGAGGCATTAATAGGAACACACAAATGGACTAGTCGGACTATAAGCTATAGTTTTATGAGTAGAGTCCCGGATTACTATTCTGGGAATGCAGAAGAACGCAATCAATTTGTTGCTTTCAATGATACTCAAAAAGCAGCAGCAAGACGAGCATTACAGCTATTTAGTGATGTTTCAGGACTAACCTTTGTTGAAGTATCAGATGCTGGTGCAGGGGGAACTATTAGATTTGGAACAGCAAGCATGGAACATGGAAGTGCTCATGCTTACTTTCCAAATGATAACCCAATAGGAGGTGATGTCTGGTTAAATAATAGTCATAGTTCAAACCAAACCCAGAGCAATGGCTCCTTTGGATTTTTGACCCTAATCCACGAAATCGGTCATGCATTGGGATTGAAACATTCAGGTAATTACAATGCTGGTGGAGGTGGTGCTGATGGTCCTTATTTGTACCCTAGTCTAGATAACCGTCAGTATACGGTAATGTCATACAATGACCATTCAGGTACTATGGCTGAACCCCAGACATTGATGCTCTATGACATCGCTGCAATCCAGCATCTTTATGGTGCTAACTATAACACCCGTGCTGGCAATACTACTTATGCTTGGAATGCTAGTCAAGCCTTTGTGCAGACAATCTGGGATGGTGGTGGTATTGATACCATTAATGCCAGTAATCAAGGATTTTCTGCTACCATTAACCTCAATCCTGGAACTTTTAGTTCTATTGGTCCTGAATATAGTGGAAGTTGGTATTACAGAGCTAGTAATAATTTAGCGATCGCTTCTGGAGTCACCATTGAGAATGCTATCGGAGGTGCAGGCAATGATACTCTGATTGGCAATAATGTTGCTAATAGTCTCTCTGGTGGCTTTGGAAATGACTACCTTACAGGTAATGGGGGTAATGACACACTCATTGGTGGAACTGGTAGTGATACCCTTGTTGGTGGTTCTGGAAACGATATCCTCATTGGTTATTCTGGTGGTACGGAATATGACATTTTAATGGGAGGAACTGGAACAGATACTTTCGTCCTGGGACAATCATCTGGGGTCTTTTACCAAGGAAATGGATTTGGTAGAATCACTGACTTTAATTGGCTATATGACTACATTCAAGTCAAGGGTAGTCGCAGTCAATATTCCCTACAAAATGGTAATTGGTTTGGTAACTCTGCTCAGGATACGGCTATTTTCTTTGGAAATGATGCAATTGGTGTGGTGCAAGACTCTACTAATGTGAACTTTGATAGAGATTTTGTTTTTGTTTAAATGATATTCAAAGACGCGCAAACTCTTGTAATCACAATAGACATCTGGTGAAAATTAAATATGCATTGTCCAAAACCCTTGTAAAGACGTTGAATTGCAACGTCTGGAACATTCTTTTCCACCAGATATCTAATAGACATCTGGTGGAAATTAATTATGCGTCAGCTACAACCCTTGTTCCAGACGCGAAATTGTCTCTTTCAGAAGAACTTTGTTAACGTGTCTGGAACATTCTTTTTCACCAGAGGTCTATTGCTGATTTTAAATATGAATCGGGGTGTTCCAGACGTTGCACTGCAACTCTGGAACAAGGTTTTTGGGCATTGCTGAATTAAGGGATGAATATGAGTGGGGTAGGCATCTTGCCTGCCTTAGAAATACAAGGGACG
Source organism: Nostocaceae cyanobacterium (assembly GCA_030065825.1). GTDB lineage: Bacteria > Cyanobacteriota > Cyanobacteriia > Cyanobacteriales > Nostocaceae > JASJCY01. The sequence continues at coordinate 20,946 of JASJCY010000115.1, forward strand.
GGCAAGATGCCCATCCCACAAAACCATCAAAATCATCCCGCATTTATGCAACGCGGGTTTTTGGAATTACACAACATTATTTTCATACATGGATTCAGCAACACCTACTTTTAGGCTCAAAAGTGCAAGATATGAATATACAGTTTTCTGCAAAATAGAATACACAATGATGTAATTTAACCGTACAAATCATGCATTTTTTTTTGCATAAAAAGTGAATGACTTACTCAGTATTTTCACTTAATCTAATTACTATAAGCTCAAACTTTAACAATACAAACTCTTCAGGAGAGCAATTATGACTAGCTTTTCCCAATGCAAACCCCAATACGATCTACTCTACCCCATTCGTCATTGGTTGGAAGCGATTGAAATTCACAATCCCAAATTAGCTTATCTTTTGTGCAAACTTATCCCTGCCCAATGTCCCTTTGAACACGATATTGTAGTTTGGGGACGCAAGCTACTCCTGTCCCGCTAGAAGATTACCGAATTGAGTGAGAGGGGGAAGAGGGGGAAGAGGGGGAAGAGGGAGAAGAGGGGGAAGAGGGGGAAGAGGGAGAAGAGGGGGAAGAGGGGGAGAAATTTTTATCGGTAATCTTAGAACGAGAAGGGAGTAATTCATATTCCCCCAATGTGTAAATTAAATCCTCTATATGAGGAACTGGTGGGTTTGCGTTTTAAGGCTTTGTGCTACCTTGCCGATAATCAGAGATTTAGTTGTTAATAGCAATAAAATTGCTGGTTTTTGTTTATAAAAAGACGGGCAAGTATGCCGATTTCACAAGATTTTTAATGATTTCAGTTGACTTTTAACTTCTGATTTTGACTTTGCCCTGCTTGGGTGTTCCTATCAATCACAATCTACACGAGGAAAAGAATCATGTTGAAAAAAATAGTTGCATCTTTACTAACATCCGTTGGTTTATTTAGCTTCAATCCTAACACCGCATTAGCAGAAAGAGCAGTTGTTTACGATTTACACAAAACCTTTTATCCCTCAACTTGTTCGGTTTTTATTGGTGGTGAAGAATATACCTGTAATTATATGGTGATTGGGGGTTTTAATGATGCTAGCGGCAATATCAAACTATGTTCCAATAGCTATTGCTTAATTATGATGTTAAATCGTAGTCAGTTAGTTAGTGTGGCAAATGGTAGAGATTTTTATGTTCGTAAAATGTCTTGGCAAAGAGGATATTCCATTGATTATGAATGGAATACATCCATGAAGTGTGGTTTTAGAGGTAATAAAATGGGATGTCTAGGGGAGTTAGCAAATGGTAATTCCATTGGCATTTATATAGATTAGAGATTTGCAAAATCAATCTTAAGAAGGGTGCGTGATGTTATTATTTGTGCTAGTTACAGTTCAATTCTGAAAATAGGGTCACGTACAACCAATTATTCATGTTTGATGGCTCAATACATCCTTACTTTTACCCAAAAAACTTAACACACCTTGCCTGATTTTTAAGGATTGTATAAACATGCAATTGTTACCCAACTTGTTATGGTATTTTTAAGTAAGTAATAATACTGAAAAATAATATTTTTTTGTCAAAAAATTAATATATTGCATATATAAACAATGGATTGTTACTTCCGGTTCCACAAGCTTTTTTTTACTTTACTTTCCTGCATCAGCATCACTCCATTAGCTGTGTTTGCACAATCAACACCTCCACCAGGAGTGACAATTCCCCCTGATACACCAGGAAGAGTGGAAGAAACTATTCCCCAACCATCACCAACCCCACCAGCTACACCATCTAAACCTACTACCCCCATACTCCCATCACCACCCCAGGAAAATTTACCTAATACCACCTTTCCTAGTGGTGAAAGTTTCTTTGTCAAAGAAATTCAAGTGAAAGGAAACTCTGTTTTAAAAGATGAAATAAGGGACAAAACAGAGAAATTAGAAAACAAACAAGTCACATTTGAACAGTTATTACAACTGCGATCGCAAATCACCCAACTCTACACCGAAAAAGGCTACATCACCAGTGGTGCATTCATTCCCAACAACCAAGATGTTGCTAGCGGTGTGGTAACAATCCAAGTTGTAGAAGGACAACTGGAAGATATTGTGATTGATGGATTGCAGAGATTAAAAAAAGGATACGTGCGTTCTCGGATTCAACGACTTGCAGGCAAACCTTTAAACCAAAAACAGTTAGAACAGGCATTACAATTATTACAAATAGACCCCCTAATTGAACGAGTTAATGCTGAGTTAACCGCAGGTAGTGTTCCTGGCAACAATATTTTACAGGTGAAAATCACCGAAGCACCAGCATTTCACGCTGGAATCGCTTTTGCAAATAACCAATCACCCAGCGTGGGTTCCCAACAAGGAAGTATTTTCGTTACCCATGATAACTTATTAGGGTTTGCAGATAGATTCAGTGCTGAATATGGCATTACTGAAGGTTTAGACATTTACGATTTTAATTATTCTATTCCCGTTAATGCCTTGGATGGAAGAATAAATGTCCGTTACAGCAACAGTGATAGCCGAATTATTGAAGATGAGTTTCGTGATTTGGATATCCGTAGCGAAACCGAAACCCTTTCCTTTAACATCCGTCAACCCCTGGTTTATACCCCAAACAAGGAATTTGCTTTAAGTTTAGCTTTAGATTTACGCCGTACTCAAACCTTTATACTTGATGATATCCCCTTTTCCTTTAGCGAAGGACCAGAAGAAGGAGAATCAAAACTAACAGTTATTCGCTTTTCCCAAAATTGGTTACAACGCAATACTAACAGCGTCCTAGCAGCGCGATCGCAATTTAGTTTTGGTATTGATGCATTCGATGCAACAGTCAACGATAGTGGTACTGATGGACGATTTTTCGCTTGGATAGGACAATTTCAATGGGTACAACGGTTATCTCCCCGGGTTTTGATGCTTGCCAAAGTTAACACTCAACTTACGGGTGATTCCCTACTTGCAGCCGAAAAAATTAGCATTGGGGGAGTAGAAACGGTACGGGGTTATCGTCAAAATGAAATTGTTAGCGACAGTGGCATAGTTGGAACTGTGGAAGTGCGTATTCCCCTATCAGCAGAGGTAGAAAAGCTACAGCTAGTACCATTTTTTGACATCGGTACAGGTTGGAACAATCGCGGTATCAATCCCGACCCCCAAACCCTGGCTAGTTTGGGTTTAGGCTTGCGTTGGCAACCTATTCGGGGTTTATCATTGCGTGCAGACTACGGTATTCCCTTGATTGAGGCAAGCGATCGCGGTGATTCCCTGCAAGATAATGGTTTGAGTTTTTCGGTGCGCTATCAGCCGTTTTGATACCTTGCACCCCCTGGGTTTAGCAATGCTCATAGGTGTCAAAGCGAAGGAAGAGGGTTTGAGCGGTTTTATGTTTGGAAGAAGCTTGCACTCCTACCAAACTTTACCCGTCGTTTACGACGGGGAACCTATATCCAATTGAGTTGTTAGAAGATTGGTCAACTTAACTAAAACCCTCATCCCGCAAGGAAATTAATTTCCACAGCGAGTAAACAAAGTCATCTCATACACGAAGTGTTCCCGAAGGGTAGATGACTAAATAACCAAAGTTTTCTTCAGTCTACTTCAGTAGACTTGGACTATTAGCCCGGAACTTTAGTTCTGGGTGGGTGAGGAAGCCAATAGATAAG
>JASJCY010000116.1 GCA_030065825.1 Nostocaceae cyanobacterium
ATTCTGGTAACTGGCACACATACTTCAATTTGAAATAAAACTCTATGTTCCTTGATTTATAGGCATTATAGATAAATCACTACTATGTGACAGTTTTAGGGTAAATGTGCCAGTTGCGTAAGTCCTGATGGTATTACTAATTTTCAATTTAGGAAAAGGAAATTGGCAGCAAGGCTTTCCCAGTGTTATCGCTCAATTGTGGGAAACGGATAGCTTGACTCCGATTCAATTTGTTGGTAGTTTACCTGCTAATTTGGAATTACCACAAATCTATAAACGCTGGCAATTATTATATTGCGCTCTTTCCTCCCGTTTACGTTCGGTTCGCGGTGTCAGGAATCAAGAAATCGAATTTGAGTCCGAAGATATTACCCATATTTCTGATACTGAATTTAGCAAAATTTGCCAAGAATTAGAACATCAAATTAATATTTGGTTGAATACAGAATCATTCCAAAAAATTGAGCGACGACTGCGTACTAAACTCTCACAAATCGAAGAGATTAGGGTAATTATTGAAACTGAAGATGAGCAATTGCGAAGATTACCTTGGCATTTGTGGCGTTTTTTTGAAGATTACCCAAAAGCAGAAATGGCACAGGGTACTCAGGAGTATGAACGGGTACAATATCTACATCAAAAGACTATTAATAAAGTCAGAATTTTAGCAATTTTAGGTAACTCTCAAGGGATTGAAATACAAAAAGACCGTCTTTTATTAGAACAATTACCGGGTGCAGAAACAGTATTTTTGGTAGAATCGCAACGTCGAGAAATTGATGCTTGTCTCTGGGATGAATGGGGATGGGATATCCTGTTTTTTGCTGGACACAGTTCCAGCCAAATGGATTGTGCAACGGGAAAATTGGAAATTAATCCCAGGGATACCATTAGTATTCCCCAGTTAAAGAATGCCTTAAAAGCTGCCATCGCTCGCGGTTTACAATTAGCAATTTTCAATTCCTGCGATGGTTTGGGATTAGCGCGGGATCTGGCTGATTTGCAGATTCCCCAACTAATTGTAATGCGCTCACCTGTTCCGGACATTGTAGCGCAAGAATTTTTGAAGTATTGGTTGCTGCTGTTTGCATCTGGAACATCTTTCTATCTAGCTGTGCGGGAAGCTAGGGAAAGGTTACAGGGGTTAGAAAATGAATATCCCTGCGCGAGTTGGTTACCTGTGATTTGCCAAAATCCCGCAATTACACCACCAACATGGGAAGAATTGCGTTCTGGGGTGCAAAAACGAGAACAAGTGAGGGATAATGTAAGAAGGAGAACACACCCAATCCCGAACTTCGCTCAGCGCTGTCGAAGCCTTTTTACAGCTAGTGTGGCTGTTACCACTGCTGTGATGGTTGTGCGGTTGATGGGAGGATTGCAACCCCTAGAACTATGGTTTTTTGACCATTTACTGCGATTAAGACCTGCTGCAAACACAGATGAGCGGTTGCTGGTAGTTACGGTGACTGAGCAGGATATCCAAAATTTGGGTCAATATCCCATAAGCGATCGCACTCTTTTAGAAGTTATCAAAAAACTGGATGCATATCAACCACGAGCGATCGGTTTAGACATCTATCGGGATTTACCAGTGGAACCGGGTTATGCTAATTTTGCTACTTATTTACAACAAAATCCGCGTTTGGTGACAATCTGTGAAGTTGGAAAACCAGAATCTGAAAACCCGGACAAAATTGGTGTTCCTCCTCCTCCCAAAAGTCTAGAAGCAAATCGCAGCTTTAGCGATATTTCTGTTGATCCAGACGCTATAGTTCGTCGTCATCTGTTCCATTTGAATCCCGGTGAATCCCGTTGTCAAGCAAATTACGCCTTGAGTGCGGAGTTAGCTTTTCGCTATCTAGAACAAGAGGGAATTGAGATCGGGAATTTCCAGGGAAATTTAAAACTTGGCAATACAGTTTTTAAACCTTTAGATAACCATAGCGGCTTTTATCATAACATTGATACTCGCGGGCATCAAGTGTTATTAAATTACCGCAATCCTAGTAATTTTGTCAGGCAAATTACTCTCACAGAAGTTTTGGAAAACAAGATATCTCTACCATGGATTAAGAATAAAATTGTTCTGATTGGTGTAACTGCTCCCAGCATAAAAGATAATTTTTCTACCCCTTATGGCAAAGGATTTAATCAACAAATCTCAGGGATTTTCCTTCATGCTCAAATGGTGAGTCATTTCTTAGATGTAGCATTGGGTAAACGACCACTATTCAGATTTTTGCCCCAGTATTTGGATATAATTTGGATTTGGATTGGGTCTTTTGTTGGTAGTTTATTTATTTCTTATTTTCAGTTATCCTGGCAGCGAAAAATAACAGCATCAGGATTAATTATTTTCCTATTTTGCTCCTGTTTTATCTTGATTCAAGCAGGAATATCTGTACCCTTTATCCCCTCAGCAATTGCTTTAGTGATTACAAGTTTATTATTCAGATTGCGTCGTCATAAACTCGGAAAATTTATATAAGATTAATTGTAATCACTTAAGGTTATCTTGGAATTTTAATTAAATCAAAAAAACATAGTTAAACATTGATAATAATTCATAAAAAAAATAAATACAGCACTACTTGATCATGTTAGGAAATTACTGAAAATTCAAATATTTGATTGTTAAACTGATTATTTATTGTTTATTACTTATTAATTGCCCATAGCGCTATAAATCAGGAGTGATAATCATGATTAATTTACAAAAAATATCTTGGAAAATAAAACTTATGTTGGCAATCTTGTTTGCATTAATTGCCTTAAATATAAGTCATTTAAAAATCACAGCGCAAGCAAAACAATCAAAACTATCCCCAGTACTGTTTAAGCGACCGATTTTATCTTCTAGAGGGGCACCAGGTGATAGAAAGGGAGGGGGAAGACGTAATGGAGACAACTGCCCAATATTAGATATCAACGAACATATAACTGCTTTAGTACCTAATTTTCAGGATACCAAAAAAGTCAATCATGTATGGGGATTAACAACCCAAGAATCTCCAAGTTTTTGGTTTTATATTCCCTATAATTCTAAAGATATTACTTCAGGAGAGTTAGAAATTTGGGATGAAACCAATCCTAATCCGAGAAACTACCAACAGATTTACCAAGGGAAGTTTAGTTTAACAGCAACACCAGGAATTATTAGTTTAAATTTACCCCCTGAAATCAAAATAAAAAGCAGCAAAAATTATCATTGGTATTTATCAGTTAATGTCAATTGTAGCTCCCGGAACATCCCAATTATTGTTAATGGCTGGATTGAAAAAGTACAGGAAATTGCTCTACCTATAGGACAGCAAAGCAAAAGAGAACAAGCCCTTTTTTACGCTCAAAAGGGTATCTGGTATGATGCTTTAACCATCTTAGGGAAACTCCGTAGGCAAAAAGAAAATTCCAGTGTTGCTGTTGATTGGGAAAAATTGCTCAGTGATGTCGGTTTGGAAAATCAGGCAAAGAAATCTATTGTTAAATGCTGTACCTTGCATAACTAAGCTATAAGAGTGGTGCAAACTGTTCCCAATTGCGATTATTTGTACAAACAACAATGCCAAAAGCGCAAGCGCTGACTTGTCAGTTCGCCAAATTTTATACCAATTTCATTTATTCAGGCTACACTTATGAGAAGTACATAATTATAGCAATCGCCATTATGTCAGGTGTAGTAAAAATTGAAATAAGTGAATCAGTAGAAACTCTCAAAGAAATACTCAAAAAAGCACGTACCCCGCAAGAAAAAGAAAGAATTCAAACTATTTATTGCTTAAAGACTAAGACAGTAAAAACAGTTAAACAAATTACTGTAATGTTAGGACATAATCGTGTAACAGTACAAAAATGGTTACAGAAATATCGTCAAAAAAATGTTGAAACATAAAGTTTTTGGTTCTTCGGTATCTAGCGTGCTAAATTAATAATATAATTTTGAAAATATTTAAGTAAATTAAATTATGAAACGAATAATGACTCAACTATTAAATTTACCTGAATTAGTAGTGGAATCAAGTGTAAAAGAAGGTTTGACCTTATTTTTATCAGTGAGTAAGAAAGAAAAAAGTGCTGTTTGTCCACATTGTGGTACAAAGTCAGAACACTTACATCAAAATCAAAAATATCTAGTTAAAGATTTACCAATGGGAGATAAAGAAGTAATACTAAATTTAAATAGGCGACGATTTAAGTGCAAAAAATGTCGAAAAACATGAGCGTGAAAAGTTCAATTTTTTAGGCACAAGAAAAACTTATACGCACCGATATGCGGAAAATATTGTGAAACAAGTAATTAATAGTAACATAAGTAGTGTAGCCAAAAATAATGGATTAACTGAGGACGAAGTCAGCTCGATGATTGAGGATGTAGCTAAAATTTTTATGCCTATCGATGTAACAAATTTGATCAGGTTAGGAATTGATGAAATTAGTTTGGTCAAAGGGCAAGGGAAATTTATTGTTGTATTAGTAGATATAGATTCAGGTAAATTAATCGGACTAGTAAAAGAAAGAAAACAAATTGAAATTGAAAAAGTCATGAAAAGCTGGGGAGAAAAAGGAGCAAATAGAGGAAGTCAGCATTGATATGACAGGGAATTATAAATATTTAGTTGAAAAAATTTGCCCAAATGCTTCTATCACGGTTGATAGATTCCATGTTACTAAAATAGTACATGAGGAGTTAAACCGAGCTAGAATCGCAGAAAAGAAAATAGCATCCGAGTTAAAAGCTCCGGAGAGGGAAAAAGTATTTAAGAGTTTAAAAGGAAATAAGTTTACAATTCTAAAAGCTGAGAATAAACTCACAGAAAAGCAAAAAGATAAATTAGATAAAATTAGAGAAGCTTCTCCTTTAATAGCTATAATGCATTCTTTAAAGGAAGATTTTCACAACATATTTGAATCCAATAAAGATTTAGGAACAGGAATATTAGAGTTAATTGACTGGTTGAAAAAAGCTGCACCTTATTATCAAAAAAGTGTACAGACAATTAAACGGTGGTTTGGAGAAGTAGTGGGATATTTTGAAAGAAAAACTACTAACGGTATAGTTGAAGGAATCAACAATAAATTAAAACTGATAAAACGAAGTAGATTTGGCTTTAGGAATTTTTATAATTTTGAAATTATAGCTTTACTTTCTTGGCATTATTCTATTAATTTAGCACGCTAAATACCGAAGAACCAAAATTTCATACCTTGCACCAGCGTGGGGAAGGTCTACAAAAATTATCTCATCAAAACGACGCACCAATTCAGGTGGTAAAAACTCCAATCTATTTACCGTTGCCATTACCAATACTTGCGATGTTCTCTCCTGCATCCAAGTTAAAAACTTTCCTGCTAGTTGACGAGATATACCACCATCATTATCGGAGTCAAAACCAGCAAAACCCTTGTCGAAATCATCAAAATAGAGAACTAAGCCATGTTCTCCGTTAGCATCACAAAACTGTAAAAATTCCCGTAAATTCTTCCTCGATTCATAAGCAGTTGCACCCCGTAATCCACTCCAGTCAGCAGCAACCATCGGTACACCCATCTTCTTTGCTGCAAGTTTCGCACTCAGTGATTTACCGGTTCCTGGTGGTCCCCAAAGTATCATTCCTTTAGGAAAGCTAAGATTGTGCTTTTTAGCCTCTGGTTTAAGTAGCACAGCAGCGCGTTCTAAAATTTCCTCCAATAAGTCCAAACCTCCAGCTTTTGGTACATCAGGTTCATTGATAAATTCGATACCTTGACCTTTTAACTTACTATTTTTGTAAGTCAATACTGCATCTGTCATTTCTTCCAAGGTATGGACAAATCCAGATAAACGACTGAGCAGCATTTCCAATTCCCCAAGTGATAAACCCAGACATGTAAGAATTAGTCTTTCCAACTCATTTTTATTGCTAGTATTTAAGGTAAACTTATTGGTTGCTTGACGTACTTCTGTAATACTCGGAAGGGCATAATTTATGACTGGAATTAAGGGAATTAACTCTGGAGGTAGTTCAACATAATTTTCCAAGCATACAAGTAGTTGTTACCTATTAGTTGCGGCTAGCTCATACACAAAATTTCTCAACATTACGGCTGTTTTAGATGGAAATACACCTGTAACAGTATCGGGTGAAATTGCACCTTCTAAGATGAATATTCCTGGTGCATTCTGGTTTTGCAATAACCAATCTAAACCTGATTTACACTCAATATCTACGGGGATAAGTTGTATGGATTTATTAACTTTTTGTAGTTTGGTATAACCTTGATTCCAGAAATATAAAGGTAGGTTACGATTGTCGGCTAATTTATGCAGGAATTCCAAAATTTTGATTCGTTCAGTGATGGGAGCTTCTACAGCGACAACAGTCTGTTTCTGGTCAAATAATACTGGTAAATCATTAAGTTTCATGATTGATTATAAATAATTCAATAAAGTTGAAGTGATGTATTTTAATGTAGATAACAATAATCAAAAATCATCTTAATAATTTAGTGTTCATGTTCAATTCAATCTGATTTTGGTGGATGCCAACCTGCTAATACCCATTGCTGTCTAACAGTAACTGATATAATGTTATTTAGTTGTAGAGCAATGACTGTTGCTCTACTACAGGCAGTAGTTCCAACAATTTGAGTGCCATCCTCACTCCACTCAAAATGTTTTGACCATTTTTGTTTTCTAGGATTAAATAGCTTTACTTTTTTACTTCTTACTGGGTCGATTGCATCTGTTTGAGTTCCTTTATAATTGTTACACAAACGACAAGCTAACCACAAATTATCTTCGTCATCGCTTCCTCCTTTCGCTTTAGGAATGATATGTTCAACTTCTAAAAGTTTCAAAACATACATCTGTAAACTAAGGCAATAACCACATCTATTATCAGCCTGGGTACGAATTTTTGCCTTGAGTGTTTCTGGTATTGAACTTGAACTCATGACTCTAAAGGTTCCCGCAAACCTCGTCTAACAGCTTCCCGTAAAGCCTGAGCTTTAAGTAATAAGTTTTCTTGATAAATTTGCATTAAAACTAAGAGTTCCGAATGTTCAGCAGTGGTAAGTGTTCCAGCCTGCTGATTATATAGCAATTCCCTTAATCTTTGGTCTTGTTCTGGCTCCATTTGTAATTCTATGAGGGCAATTATTTCTTCATCAGATAAAGACCTAATAGATGAATTTTCTAAGCTTTTTAAAGGTATGGAATGAGGAGATACAGGAATGAGAGAAAGGGCTATTGCTTGTGTCAAAACATCAGCAATATTGCGGTTAGTTAATTTGGCAAAATATTCGGCTTTCTTATAGACTTCATCTGGAAGGTTAAGGGTAATTTGAGTTTCCATATGGCTTTGTATGGTTTATCCAAGAAAGGCAGAAGGAAGAGGGAAGAAGGCAGAAGGGAAAATCCCTTATCCTGAATACCCTAACCTAAGCAAGGGTTTAAGACCCCCATCAAATTGGAAATTTGCTGGCTCTCGTTCAGGAGGGTTTTAGCTTGCTTCCCGCAGGGTATCCCCTTCTAAACTAAAACTTCTTCCTCCTTGCTTCTTCCTTTTTTAAGCTAACTGACGGTACTGACCTAAGTATTTCTATAATATCGCTTTCTTTCTAGTTTTTATGGTAAATAAATTTGGCGATAATTAGCATGTGCCCACTTTACTTTTTCGCTTGTTTGATAGTCCACATCGCATCTGGAGGTAATGATGGTACATTTTTTAATTTATTCAAGAAAGTATAATCTCCTGCAACTTCTGCTACTACTTTAGCTATAATTTTGCAGCAACGATAGGGGTATTTAACTACTTGTTTCTCGCTAAAACGAATCACTATCCAGTTACCGTCGGTAAAGAATTTATTTCTAATATCATCTTTTCCAGGTAATGTTCGTAAAGCTACTAAAGAATATGAAGATTTATTATTAGAAATAGTTGACAAAGAACCAGCAGAATACGGATATGAATTTGGTCGATGGACATCAGCGAGACTAGCAACATATCTCGAAAAGCTAACTGGAATTAAGTTAAGCGGCTCTCAACTAAGGAGAATATTAGAGAGAAAAAAGTACGTTTACCTTTGGGCGAAATACAGCCTAGAGGACAAACAAAATCCTGAGAAGCGTAAATTATTTAAAGAAAAATTATCAGAATATTTAAGAATAACAAAAATAACGCCAGACCGTTTACAAGTATGGTTTTGGGATGAAAGTGGATTTAGTTTAAGAGTTATAAGAAGAAAAAGATGGGGTAAAAAAGGTCGTAGAAAGAAAGTAACTGGGCAACGAAGAAGAGTCAGAGTAAATATAATGGGAGGACTATGTTATCACGATAAAAAACGAATAAATTTTGTTATCAAAAAAGGAGATGCAGACGTATTTTATGAACAACTTACTATTTTATATAACTTAATTTTACAAGAGTGGATAGAGAAAGGAAATAAAATTGAAAGTTTCAATGATGGTTCAGTCAAAATAGTTATTATTTTAGATAATGCTAGCTTTCACAAAAGGAAAGATATTTTAGAAAAGATTGAAACAGAAATGCCAAACTTAATTTTGGAATTCTTACCACCCTACAGTCCAAATTATAATTTAATTGAACTCGTTTGGCATTCAGCGAAAGAATATATAGCTCATAGATTATTTGAATCAATACAACAGCTAGAATAATTATTAAATCAATTGTTAAATCAAGGGGGTCTTATTATTAAATGAGACCGAAAGATTAAAAATAAAGGTAATGCTGTTTATTCAATTTAGCTGCGTAGCAGCTTAGTAACACGTCTTTTACACCCTGCATCGTACACAGGTCGTGGCTTGGAGTAAGTAAGCTAGGCTTACGACCGAAAACCGCTATATCATCACAAATTTTAGTAGGGGCGCGGTTTCCGCGCCCCTAAAAATGATAGAATTAAAGAGCTAATAATTTAAAATTGGGATACTTTTGTGTTTAGAAGTTCTTAATGTCAAATTCACTTATTTCCAATCTCAATCCCCAAAATTGGTCTTTTGACCTCGAATTACTACCACAACCAGTTTATATGGTTGGTGGTGTGGTGCGGGATGCAATTTTGGGTAGAAGTGGGGAATACTTGGATTTAGATTTTGTTGTACCATCCGATGCAATACAGATAGCGGGAAATATCGCCAAAAATTACCAGGCTGGTTTTGTAATTCTCGATCCCGAACGCAAAATTGCTCGTGTAGTATTTCCTGATGCTACCGTAGATATTGCCCAACAAGAAGGGGATAGTTTAGAAACAGACTTGCGTCGCAGAGATTTTACTGTGAATGCGATCGCTTACAATCCCCACACCCAAGAATTTATCGATCCCCTCCAAGGCTGTGTGGATTTAGAAAATCGCACTTTAAGGATGGTATCATCTGCTAATCTAAAAGACGATCCCTTACGGTTATTACGGGCATATCGTCAAGGTTGTCAATTGGGTTTTACAATTGAAGAGAGTACCCAAATAGCCATTCGCACCCTAGCATCTCACATTACTCAAGTAGCAGCAGAAAGGGTAAGGGTAGAATTGGGTTATCTATTGGCTAGTGAAAATGGCACAGCTTGGCTGAAAAATGCCTGGGAAGATGGTTTAATTACCCCTTGGTTTAAATATGCCACCATGGACAGTTTTAGCACCATGGAGATGGTTGATGTAGCAGTAGAGAAACTGACAGAAATTTGGCAGCAATTAGGAGAAGAATTACACAAACCCCTGCGTAATACCATTAAAACTACATTACAGGGAATTGCTAAACTTGCTTGTCTTGTGAACTCAGAATCGGAAATAGCAAAAGTAGAATTAGAGGAACTTACCTATAGTCGTGTGGAAAATAGGGGAGTTACCACAGCTTTGAAACTGTTCCCACAGCTGCATAAAGCTAATATCTCCTTGCGAGAACAGTATTTTTTGTTTCAGGAAGCGAGTTATGTATTTCCAGCTATAGCAACTTTAGCTATGGCACATGGGAAGCTTTTAGATGGGATAGCACCTTTGATTACTCGCTACCTTAACCCTGATGATCTGGTGGCTCATCCCGCTCCATTAATGAGTGGGAAGGAGATTATCATAGCATTAAATATCCCCTCTTCGCCAGTGGTTGGTCAGTTATTGACAGAAATTGCCGTAGCGCAAGCAGAGGGGAAAATTGTGACAAAGGAAGAAGGGATTGAGTTAGCGCGACAGTTAGTAATGAAGTTGGAAAGTAAGGATGTTACCTGGGAATCATAGTCATAACCGCGTTCACCGTGAGTTGTGGTAACTTGCCCAAAATGGGTTAGAAACTCAGTTTCACCTGTAACCATTATGGTGGGTGGACTATCCTTGTTTGAGCACCTGATCTAGCATTTTTCTAGCGGGTTGTGCTTTGGCTAGTGCTGCTTGATGGTCACTATAAGCGCGAATAAGACGAGAAAGACCACTGACTCCTGTTTTGAGTTGGTCAAGTTCTTCTCCAGTAACTATTTCTCCATCAAGCATTCGCTCAATTAAGGGTTTGATATCCCCCACATCCTGTCGAATTTTTTGCAGCTTTTCTATTGTACTGAGTAAAGCTTTAAGTGAGCTTAAAATCTCATCAATATCTTGAGAATCCTTTATGGTTTCAGAGGAATCTTGCATTGTTACCACCTCTTGAGCATCTGCAACAGAGGACAATTTTTCTGTATCCCTTTGTGTTTTCATCCCGTTTGTTTGTGCCATAAGTCCTGACTCCAGAAATTTATCAAGGGTTTATTCTTTTATCGCTAATCTCAGGCTACCAAAAATCTATTGCACTGAATTGTTGCATTAAATTTATCTTCATCAATCCCAAGATTTTTTCACAAAAGACTAGCTTTTTCCAGAAAATTGCTGTATTATTTTTAGTTTATTCAACATTTTATTTTTTCAGACCCAATGATTTTGTCCTAAAGATGATAGAAATAATTTAGCATTGCTTTGAATATATGTTATAATTACCGGGCTTTTATTATACATAGTTTGATACATTTAGAATCAAATGAAATTAATCAAAAAATCAGAAAAACTTCTCCTGGATAAAATCAAGAAAATAGAGGAATCATCAGAGCAAAGTATTCACACAGATACTGAGGAAATTCTAGAAATAATTGTTGAAAACAAGCCAGTAATAAATGTTCTAGAGAGTGGAATCTCTAACTACATTCCAGTGCGCGATAATCCTATAGTCCAATCTGTTGGTAATTCAGGGTGGCAGATTTCTGATATTTGGAGAGATATCAGAGTTGATAGTTTCTGTGATTAATAGACCTCTCCGAAAATTACATATCAATCCTGACTGCACAAGGCTTTTACATTATTTCTCAAAGATGTCTAATAAAGGTCTTGGCATTAATATTAGTACTGTATGAACACAGACCGACAACTGTGTTCATTAATCAAACAATTTCCTTTAATAAACGCATATCTATAAGCAACTGCAATGGCAACAAAATAAAATCAAAATCGTGGGTAATAATTTAACCCTTGAGGATTTAATTGATGGTAGTCGCTGTTTAGTTGAAGGTATTATTTGTCAAAGGGAAGGAAGAGAGAAGAAGGAAGAGGGTTTGAGCAGTTTTATGCTTGGAAGAAGCTTGCACTCCTACCAAACTTTATCCGTCGTAAACAACGCTTAACCTGTATCCAATTGAGTTGTTAGAAGATTTGTTCAATTTATTGGGCACACAAACCATTATTGTTTGCATTTCATCAACTTCATTCATTGCTGAGCGAAAATAGTTGAGGTTCACGCTTCTAAACCAACTCATGCGTGCAATTAGAGCGTTGTGTATCAAGTTCTCTGAAGCTGCCTAAAGCTATTTGAACAAAACGAAAATACTCATTGTTACTATAGGAATCCGGTTTGATTCGTGGAATTCTTCGTGAAGATAGGGAACTCTTAACGGGGAACTCTTAACGGGGAACTCTTAACCGGGAACTCTTAACGGGGAACGGGGAACTCTTAACAGAAAATGTACTGAGCTTTTTTCAAAAATCAAATAGGAGTTCTATAGTTCGTCCATAACCTGACGCAATGTTTGAAGTAACTAGCTATATTTTAGCACTTCTTCCTTCTTCCGCTCAAACCCTCTTCCTTCTTCCTTGAAGGTCGAAGACCTTCGGTCAACAGCAAGCAAAAAATTGAGCAAAGTTAGGGGAAGAAAAGAATAACATAATTTTACTCCTAATTATATTCTAAGCGGAGTGCCTAGGTAGTTCATCTACATAATCTGCATAAATAGTAGAAACACCATGAGTTTGCAAAAATACCAATCTGAAATATATTTGCCATCTGGGAAAATATGTATGGGCAACAATAAAAAAAACCGGGTTTCTAAAGGTAAAATTTAGACTTTTAATATTACTCATTCTCAAGAAACCCAGTTTTTAACCCAGGTGTATTGCAGTGTGTTAACTTTCCCCAGGGGTGCTGGGTGGTTTTTCTGTTGCAGGAGGTTCCGCAGGGGGAGCAAGTTCTGCATCAGGAGCAATTTCTGCCACAGGTGGTGGATTTTTTGCTTCCGTTTCTGGTTGTGCATCTGCTTCTAGTTCCGCAGATGGGGGATTAGGTGGAATTGCTTCTGTCTCGGTTTCTGTCGTCTCTGTGACTGCTTCTTTTGGCTGTTCCGTAGGAGTTTCGGCTTGGATTTCCCCAACAGGTGTGACTTCAGGGGTTGCTTGTGTAGGAGTTTCGGCTTCCTTTTCCCCAACAGGTGTGACTTCAGGGGTTGCTTGTGTAGGAGTTTCGGCTTCCTTTTCCCCAACAGGTGTGACTTCAGGGGTTGCTTGTGTAGGAGTTTCGGTTTTGGCTGCCGTTTCTGTAGTTGCTCTTTCCTGTGCTACTGTTTCTAGAGTTGTGGTAGAGTCAGCATCAGCGATCGCATCAATAGCGGCTTTATCCAAACCAACAGATTCTTTAGTTTCCGATTCTGATGCTTTTTTCTCTCCTCCCTTCAATCCAGAGAAAATACCACCTAGGCTAGTTGCGATTTGTCCCAACCGTTGAGGGAGTGATAATTTAGTTACTTGTTCCTGAATTCCGGCTTGCACCGCTTCAGAACTGGGTACAGGGGTTTGTTGTGCTTTTGGTGTCAATTGTTGCCGTAATGACAGTGTTTGCCAGCCCAGCCATCCCAACAGCGCTACACTAGCTATATGACCGAGTAACAAACCACCAGTAATGCGCCTTGCAAATACCCATAATACCAAAGCGTAGAAAAAACCTACACCACTCCAAATAAAATCATTCTTACGGTGGATTTCCGGAAACAAAAAAGCTATAACGTAAAACAATATACTGCCAACACCGATTGCAAACGCTAGGACATATGCCAACATGTTGTGGTTGCTCCTTACTGTATCATCTGAGATGGGATTGAGTATTGGTTGTAACAACTCCACTTTTCAATCCCTAAACTAAACATTTTAATTGTGCAGTTTTTAGGAGGAAATTGTTGATTTAGATACAAATTACAACTAATTATCTGTGTAATTTGCGTTTTTTGTAATGCACATAAACTTTTAATGTCTTCTTTAGGGGAGAAGAGAAAATCTCGGACTACCCTTGAAAATAAAAGGAACTGCAAGAGTTAGCCAAAAATGTTATGACACTACAAAGCTTTGGTGTGATTGGATTAGCCGTAATGGGAGAGAATATCGCTCTCAACGTGGAGCGTAATGGCTTCCCAATCGCAGTTTACAACCGCTCCCGGGAGAAAACTGATAAGTTTATGGCGGAGCGTGCCCAGGGAAGAAATGCAAAAGCCGCTTTTACTCTGGAAGACTTCGTAGCTGCCCTAGAACGTCCCCGAAAAATCTTAGTGATGGTGCAAGCTGGTAAGCCAGTGGATGCCGTTATTGGTCAGCTTAAGCCCTTGCTCAACGAAGGTGATATCATCATTGATGGTGGTAACTCTTGGTTTGAAGATACTGAACGCCGCACTCAGGAGTTAGAACCCACTGGGTTACGCTATATTGGTATGGGCGTTAGTGGTGGTGAAGAAGGTGCCCTCAATGGTCCTTCTTTGATGCCAGGAGGCACAGAAAGTTCCTACCAGTATCTCTCACCCATTTTTAACAAGATTGCGGCTCAAGTTGATGATGGTCCTTGTGTAACCTATATCGGACCTGGTGGTTCCGGTCACTATGTGAAAATGGTACACAATGGCATTGAGTATGGCGATATGCAGCTAATTGCTGAGGCATACGATTTGCTCAAGAATGTGGCTGGATTAGACCATAAGCAACTCCACGATGTATTTGTTGAGTGGAACACCACTGACGAGTTAAACTCGTTCTTGATTGAAATTACCGCTAATATTTTCCCCTACATTGACCCAGATACCAAAAAGCCCCTAGTAGAGTTGATTTTAGACTCCGCTGGACAAAAAGGTACTGGACGGTGGACAGTACAAACTGCTTTGGAATTGGGTGTACCCGTACCCACCATTGTAGCAGCGGTAAATTCCCGAATTATTTCTTCCTACAAGGAGGAACGGGTAGCAGCATCTGGGCAACTCACAGGTCCTTCTGCCAAGTTTGATGGCGATGTGAAGAGCTTTATTAACATGGTGCGCGATGCCCTTTATTGCTCCAAAATCTGTTCTTATGCCCAGGGTATGGCACTGCTATACAACGCTTCTAATACCTATAACTGGAACTTGAAGCTAGGGGAAATGGCGCGGATTTGGAAAGGTGGTTGTATTATTCGGGCTGGCTTCTTGAATAAGATTAAGAATGCTTATGCCGAAAATGCTGCCCTAGCTAACTTGTTATTGGCTCCTGAATTCAAGCAGACAATCCTTGATAGACAAGCTGCTTGGCGTTCAGTAATTATGACTGCTGCTAAATTGGGTATTCCTGTACCAGCATTTAGCGCTTCTTTGGATTACTTTGATAGCTATCGTCGCGATCGCTTACCCCAAAACCTCACCCAAGCACAACGGGATTACTTCGGTGCCCACACTTACAAGCGCATTGATAAGGAAGGTGTATTCCATACCGAGTGGGTTCCTGTGGAAGAAACTAAGAAGTAGGTTTTTCTAGTGCTGTAAAATTGTCAAGAATTTGACCCTATGGTAGTGACTCTGAATTTTTCGGGGTCACTTTTTTTTGTGGTATGTCCAAAATGATATTTACCTGCCAAATTTTGAAGATTTTAGGAATCATTCTCATTTTGAGCGAACGAGATTTCAATGGTTAAAGCGCCATATTTTGTGCTATAATATTGATATCTTTAGCTTTGCTATGGAATTTTTTTTATTATGATTTGTTGACATAACTCCATCATCATGAAAAAAATCAATATAGCGGTTTTTGGTTGGGTGGAATACAAATTTAACCTCACCCTGGCTAAAGCCACCCCTCTCCTACCCTGCGGGTAGACACGAAGTGGCTTCTGAAAGTAGCCGCTGCGCGTCTATGGTAAGGAGAGGGGAAGGGGGTGAGGTTTTATTGTGTACCACTCTACGAGAGGTTCCGCTTTGCGTCTACACTCAATCGAAAACTGCTATATTTAAACCGTTGAAAAAACATTACCCAAAGTTGGACAATGACCTTACATCAACGGCTATGCAAGGATTCCCAGCTTTTTATGTCACCTACCACCCGTAGCGCAGCTTCTCGAAGAGTAGTGCAACAAGGCTTGCCATACAGGGTATTGTCATCGACTCTAACCTGTAAAGCTTGACCACGGGGACGCTGTTTTAGCTGGTGTTGATATTTAACTCATCCCATGAGACCAGTGGTGTTTCCTGTCAAAAGGTAAGCCTTGCTGGAAAAGATGAGTAATCTTGACCAAAATAGTACAATATTGTCCAAGGTTTTGGCTAGCTATTGCCAACCCCATCCACAAAGGAATGGGGTAATTTTACACTTCATAGTTCAGTTGACCTTAAGTAAGTCAACCTTATGCTATTTTCAGGTAAATAGACCACAGGTAGAGACGTAAAATTTTACCTCTTTACAAACATTGGGGTTTTTAGCAAGTGGTTCAAATACATGAAAACTGCTGTAAAAAACAGATTTTTATCTTGGCATATCTAAACGCTTGTTGCGACGACGACTAACAACCAAAGTTGCACCCACAAGCAATACACCTGCTGTGGAAACGGGTTCTGGAACAGATGCAACAGAGGCTGCTGTTGTAGCATTGACTTGAGCTGCCCCAACATTTGCACCAGTTAAGTCTGTATTGCCCAATACCCCTGCCAGTTGAGATGAAACCAGAAGGTCGCCATTAATTGTGAGACTATTGTCATCAGCGGCTGGAACCACACTGGCGACATCAAACAAAACAGCACCCGTTGTCAGGGTATCCTGGACGAAAAAGCCTGTTGCCCCAGTCGTATCATTCACCCGGTCGCCATCAAAGCCAATGGAGAAATTACCTACAGCTAGTTCCCCTGGGGTATCACTATTGAAGACAACACCACCTTCATGCTCGATAGATCCACCTAACAGGGTAAAACCACCCTCATCGCTAAAGGAAAAATCAGTATCTGGTGTAATGTTAAAACCAACCAGAAACTCATCAGAAGCAGGTTCAGCCACATCACCAACTGTACCAGTTAGGTTCAGACCAACCCCACTTAAAATATCTGTGTCCAGAAAAACACTGGTAACACCAGAATCAACAAAGAAGTTTGCAGCCCTAGCTACCTGAGAAGGTATCAGGGTGGTAGATACAACGGCAGCAGTGGTAGCACCCAGAATTGCAGATAAATGATTAAATCCCATGATAACTTCTTAAGAGGATGTTTGAAAAAGAGTATAATCTATTTCCAAAATTTATGTTGATTCCCCTAAATCCCCCTATTGTACGGGTAGACACTTGAAGAAAAACCCTCACCCTATAGACGCGTTAGCGTAGCTTTCTCGTAGAGTAGCGGCTTCTCGTAGAGTAGGGTGGGGTCCCTACAAACCAAGCCCATCTACATGGGCTAATATGATAATAACCCAAGTTGCTAGTTATCAAAAAACGCCTATTTTTAAGTACAAACCCCTAAAATTTAGTATTTAACAATACTCACAGTCATGGCTTTTGTATCAAATAGATACCATTATGGGTCACTAACTAGCAACTTACGTTAATAGCCCATGTAGATGGGCTACCCTCCGGGAAGCCGCTGCGCGTCTATGTCCGTGTAGCGATACCCTTATAGGGTATTGAATAGAGAATAGAGTATTTATGAAAATTTGGGATGCTCCCGCGCGAGAGTGATTAAAGAGGGTTAAACTGATGATTTTTGTTGATGCTTTCTTAGATGTGTTTTCGCTTAGGATATACTAAGAGTGGGATGGAGAGCAGCGCGTTGCAAAGCCAGTCACGTGCGCGGGTTAAGCGCGTTGAGTGAACTGGCGTTGGGGTACTCTTACGAGAAGCCTCCCGACCGTCGTCTACCCCCCGTTGTAGCGACTGCGGGGCATCCTTGCCCGTCCGAGTTCTACCGATTCTGTTTGTATTGCATACCCTGCACCGTAGACAGGTCGTGACTTGGATTCAGTAGGCTACCCTAAACAGAACACCTAACGGTGAACCCCTACAACTGAAATTCGCTATATTCTGCCAGTTGCGTAAGTCCTGAGTTTTGACTTCAAATCTGTTGTTTCCCTACCCAACTAACTCGCTTTTCCACAGCAAACCCATCTTCAATTGTATCCGCTGTCTGGGAACCTGCCTGGGACTGAATTACTACCCAGCAGAGTTCCTCCATATCTGAGGTATTTCTCAAACAACGCTCTCCTTCGGGATCTACACGCACAACTGTCCCCTCTTTGACCGGAAATACACAATCATCAACTTGAAACTCCCCTGTACCCCGCACGAAAATGTAAATTTCTTCGTTTAATTGGTGCTTGTGATAAAATGGGATTGAAGTATTTGCTGGCAGGTTATTCAAGGAAATTTCGGCACCAGTCAGGCTTAAAATCTCTTTCAGAAATACTTTACCTTTTGCTTTTAAGGACTTTCCTGGTGCTTCAAAGGTAAATTGATCTAATTGGGAAAATAGTCCCAACTCAGCAACAGCAAAGTTGGTTCCTGCTTTAGAAGTGATTGAAGTTTGAGTCATAATTATTTACACTTTCTGACTTTTAACTTTTAATTTGCAAGTTAAAAGTCATTATAACGATAGTTACTTATAAAATGCAACTAATGTGATTACTGATTGCTGTGATGACCTCAACGCGAAGATCCCCATGTCCCATAGCCTGTACCCTGGATTTGATTGGCGATCGCTGGACGTTGCTGATTGTTCGGGACATGATGTTTTTTGGTAAGCAGCGTTTTGAGGAGTTTTTAGACTCTCCTGAAGGAATTTCTACCAATATCTTGGCAAATCGGCTCAAATTGCTAGAAGAACAAGGTTTGGTAGAGAAACAGCCATATAGCAATCATTCCCGTCGGATGAATTATCAGTTAACGGAAGTGGGGAAAAGCCTTCGTCCGGTGTTAAGGACGATGATTGCTTGGGGGTTAAAGCATCTTCCTGATACACAAGTTCCCGATGGGGAATAGAGATTTGCTAGATTTTTCATCAAAACTGGGAACAATAGATTCAAAGCATCATGCCCAGTTATGAGAGAGATAAAATCTGTGGATTTACCCGTTAGTAATCGTTTATCTATCATTCAGGGGGATTTAATCACTCAATCTGTAGATGCGATCGTCAATCCCACCAATAATGTTCTTATCTCTCCGGGATTGTGTAGCAATATTCACCGAGCTGCGGGGGAAAATTTACGTAGGGCGGTGAGGAGTGTCAAATGGCTGGATGTGGGTGAAGCTATTATTAGTCCTGGGTTTCGTCTGTTAGCATCCCATGTAATTCACACCTGTGCCCCAGTTTGGAAGAAAGAATGTAACCAAGTATCGGCGGAAGAACTACGGGTTTGTTATCGTAACTGCTTACAAATCGCAGCACAAAATCAAATTCATACCTTGGCATTTCCCTGTATTGGAACCGGATTGCGGGGATTTCCCCAGGATTGGGCTGCCCGTATAGCCTTGAAGGAAATTATCTCATATTTGGCAGAGCATTCCTTACCCAGATGTGTAAAGGTGGTTTGTCTGCAAGGGGATGATTATCGAGAATATCAGGCACAATTAAAGGATTCTCAAATAGCCCAGTTGTTTCCAAATTTAGACTTAACCTCTGAAAATGAGTCTAGCAATTCATTGCCAAACCAACAAGCAAAGGACAAGTTCCAGGCAATTGCCGGACAATTGTTGACTCAGATAACCGATGCACCAAAGTTGGCTGTAATTGGTAGCACATCATTTTGGGGAGACAGTAGTGAGGCAATTTGTCAGGCTGCGGGGCGATATTTAGCAAAAATCGATGATTTGGTATTGTTGACTGGGGGTGTTTCGGGGGTTCCAGAAACGTTATCCCGCTGCTTTTTAGCGGATAGGGTATTTCACATCCAGCCTTATGGGTTTCAGCCTTGGGACTATGGTACTAACCTTTATGGAGGTGTAAGCCTAAGGGAACGGCGAGAAGTTTTAGCACGTATGGCTGCCGTATATTTACTGATAGAAGGAGGACCTGGTTCGGAACATGAAGCGCGACGTGCCCTGCAGATGGGTGCAGTTGTGATTCCTGTGGGGAGAACGGGTGGTTTTGCTGAGAAACTCTATGCAGAAATGGACTGTCCCGATTATATACCGATTGAGCTATGGAAAAATTTGGGACTAAGGGGAGAAACACCAGAAGCGGTGGGAATTACTATAGCCCACATTGTGCTTAAAACTTTTCAACATCTGGATAGGAAAAAAGTATAGCATTGCAATTATTCGCTATCTACTAGTAGTCCACCACACCAACTTTGCGGGGTAAAGGAAGAGAGGGGGAAGAGGGGGAAGAGGGGGGAGAGGGGGAAGAGGGGGAAAAAAACTTTGTTCTTTCCTTATTAACCCCGCATAGTTTACTTGGTGGAGTACTAGTACTTTGTCCCATTAATTTTTAGGGGTTGTGGCACAGGCATCCTGCCTGTGCAGTAGTCAGGCAAGGATGCCTGACCCACAAGTTATTATTTTTACCATCAAAATTAATGGGACAGACCACTAGTGTTCTGTCCCATTAGTTTTGATGGCTAGTTTTATAGTCATATTTATATGACTTTGACTATTAGACTGGGACTTATAGTCCCAGGTGAGTGTGATGGAAACCCCATTATATTTTATGGAACAAACCACTAGATTACTTAACTTCTCGTAGAGTAACCCAACAAAAACTACGGGAGTATAGTTTTGTCAAGAAATCGCGGAGGTTAACAGGAAGTTATCGCCTAAAATTTAAATTATGGGAGGTAATTTATGCAGGAAGTGAAAACCAAAATCCTCACTGATACTTGGGTAGCAGTAACCTGGGATGAATATATCCAGGTGATTGAGAATCCCACTTATGCCAAAGCTAAGGGATACTATCAACATGGAAGAATGAGGATTGAAATGCCACCAGTAGGAAATGACCATTCCCGTGACCATACGGTTATCATAACTGCCGTCAGCTTATTTGCTGCCATCAAAGGTATTTCCATGAATGGCAATGATAACTGTACCTACCGCAAAAGAGGTTACAGCGAAGCTCAACCCGATGTGTCATATTATATTGGTAAAAATGCCAATGTCATTCCTTACGGTACTTCGATTATCAATCTTGATATTTATCCAGCACCAACTTTAGTCATAGAGGTAGCAAACACTTCTCTTGGTGATGATAAGGGTGAAAAAAGATTGTTATATGAGGATTTAGGAGTAGCAGAATATTGGATTTTGGATGTACAAAATGTCCAGATAATAGCTTTTGCAATTGCAGATGGTGGTAGTAAACGCATTACTCAATCTTTGGTATTACCGGGACTGGAAATTTGCCTATTAAATGAAGCATTCCGCATGACTCGTCAAACAGACCAAAGTCAAGTAATCGCTTGGTTATTAACTGAATTTCAAGAAAATTAAATTTACCTTGATTGTGACAACTTTGTTGTTAATTTATCATACAAGAATTATGAATTAGATAAAATTGTCAACAAAGTCAAATTCAGGAGTTATTATTACCCAAATATTTAGTTTTCAATTCCTCCAATTCATCATCTATTTTGCTACGACTAGCAGGCTGATTTGTGGGTTGAGATGATGTAGTTTGTTTGTGACTTGAAGGTTTACCACCACCCATAAAGATGGTTTTCATTTCCTCTAATTCTTTATCTATTTGACTTTGAGAAGTAGCAGGTGGAGGAGTGGGAGTTGATTTTTTTGAAGTTGATTTTTTTGGAGTTGATTTGGGAGTTGATTTGGGAGTTGGTTGTACTGGGATTACAGGTTGTGAAGCTACTGGAGAGTGAGAATTCAAATCACAGAGAACTTGATCTACAGTTTGATAGCGTCGTGCGGGAATACTGACTAACATTTTGTCCAGAATTTGGTTTAATTCCCTGCTAACAGGCTGTTTTAAATATTTTTGCCAAATCCAAGTATCATGATTTACGTCATACACATCAAAAGGCGATCGCCCGGTTAACAAGCAAATACAGGTAGCACCTAAACTATAAATATCACTAGCATAAATTGCCTGTCCCCGCATTTGTTCCGGTGCGACATATTCAGGACTACCAATACTCGTACCAGTACGGTTAATAGCAGTTTGGGTAAGAACTTTAGAAGCGCCAAAATCCACTAAAAAGAGTTTACCATCACTTCCCCTACGGATAATATTTTCTGGTTTAATGTCGCGGTGAATGACTTTTCGGGCGTGACAAAATTGTAACACCGGCAATAAATCCCTCAGTAATTCCCGAATCTGCGGTTCATTTACAGAACCCCTTTGTGCCAGTTCTTGTGCTAGATTTTGTCCATCAATGAATTCTTGGACTAGATATTGTCTGTCATCTTGGGTAAAATATGCTAAGAGATCGGGAATTTGGGGATGTGTGCCTAATTCATCCAGTTGTACCGCTTCTTGGTTAAATAACTCTACCGCTTTTTGTACAGTGCTGGTCCCTTGCGCTTGGGGATAGAATTGTTTAATCACACATTGGGGTTTGGAAGGTTTATCTTCATCCACAGCTAAGAAAGTTCTGCCAAAACCACCTTGTCCAATGGGTTTGATAGCACCATAGCGTTCTTTAAGGAGTAGTTTAGCACCACAGGAAAGGCAAAACTTAGTCCGATCAGGATTTTTGGGAGTTGGACACAAAGGATTTAAGCAATAACTCATTTTCTGGACATGGAAGACTTGTTTCTATTGTGCCGTGCTTTTGATAGATAATACAGTGTGAATTTTTGTCAAGGAATTGCGTTGGGGTTAATAAACACTCTGAATGGGTGTAGAGTCAAGTCATCTTGTTGCGGTAATGGGTAATGGGAAATCCAATTATCTATTACCAATGACCTATTACCAAATTCCTTACCCTTGTAGACAGGAATTTTAAGGTTTTTGACGTGGATAGCATCTATGTCAGAAATTATGTTTTATTCCCACTTATAAATATATCTACAGAATATCTACAGAACATGAACAACAACTCTAACTGGAAATCTTATTTACTGATGTTTGGTTTATCAATGACGTTGATTGGTTGCGGTGGTTCACCAGATGTGACTACAACCTCTTCTCCATCCCCAACCCAAACATCAACTCCGACTCCCACCAGTACAGCACCAACAACACCTACAACTCCTAGTGCATCCCAAACCATATCAGAAAAAGGAATTGGGGAAGCAAAGCTAGAGATGACTTATGGGGAACTCAAAAAAGCATTAGGTTCCAATGTGGAATTTAAAGTTGAATCACCCTACATGGTAGATTTTGATGCGATCGCAGTCACCAAGGGTGGTAAAGTACAATATTACATTCTTTACCCTACTGGCAAAACTTTTGCTGATACCGATAAGATTAGAGATGTATTAACCAATAACCCCGATTATCGCACAGACAAGGGAATTGGACCGGGGACAACAATCAAACAAGCTGCTGCTGAATATGGAGATCCAACGTTATATTACAGCACTGCTAATGAGTCTCGGGAGTTCGTCAAATTTGCCAACTTTAAACCAGATAATATCTACTTCCGTCCCAAAGCTACTAATCAAGGTTTTGCTGGGGTTTATCCATCCCAAATTCAGGAATACAACAAAACCGGGGAATTTCAGTCAGGTGCAACCATCAACACAGTACAAGTTAGCTGTTCACCCACAGTGTGTCAATAACTATTAGACATCTGGTGGAAAAGAATATTCCAGACGTAAAATTTTACTTCTGGAACAAGGGTTGTAGCTGACCCATATTTAATTTTCACGTCTAGGTCTATTTTGTTTGTAGTCACCACTTTAGTTTGAACAGGGAATACTCATATCTTGCACTTGAGAAACCGGGTTTATCAAGGAAAAATTAGGGTTTTGACAGGTAAATATTGCCAATAAACCCGGTTTCTGACCCTGGTGCAAGATGTGTGAATAGGAAACAGGGAACAGGGAATAGGGAATAGGGAACAGGGAATAGGAAACAGGGAATAGGAAACAGGGAACAGAGAATAGGGAATAGGGAACAGGGAACAGCATAGGATTTGGGAATAAAAAATTATAGGTTTCAAAATAGAGGTGATTTATTTATCTCCCCTCTCTTCCCCCTCTCCCCCCTCTCCCTCTCTTCCCCCTCTTTTCCCCCTCTCTTCCCCCTCTTTTCCCCCTCTCCCTCTCTCCCCCCTCTCCCCCCTCTCCCTCTCTTCCCCCTCTCCCTCTCTCCCAATCTCCCCACCTTGACCAATTACCAAGCTATAAATTAGGTGTGGGTTAATCATAATTTTGAGGAAAAATCTGTATGACAACTTACCAACCTAATGTGGATACTGCATCTGTGTCTACCGATGAAATGATTAATGGACTAATTCCAGATACCGCGAGTATCAACCATATTGAGGTGATTGAGGACGTTATTAATACTTTGGCACAGGAAGGTAGTGCCATGGTTAGCCATCCTCCAGAAGGTGGTTATCTGTGGAAATTTAACTACGGTAGTGTGGAGGTATTTGTGCAACTGACGGGGACTACCGATGAAGACACTTTAACAATTTGGTCTGCGGTGCTAAAATTACCTGCTAAAGACGAAGCCAAGCTAACACGAAAGTTATTAGAAATGAACTGTTCTAGTACTTTTGAGGCACGTTTTGGTATTGTTGAAAATCAAGTGGTAGCATTAGCAACCAGAGGTTTAGCGGAGTTATCTCCTGGGGAAGTTTCCCGTTTGATTACTGTTGTCGCAACTATTGCTGATGATAATGATGATGCTCTGCAAGCAGAATTTGGTATAGCTTAACAGACCAGTTATAAAGTAAATATTAAGTCTGGGTGTAGGGAGAAACCGGGTTTTTATGGGTGGAGTATTGAATCCGCATCGTACTTAGTCTCCAAGAAACCCGGTTTCTTCGGTATTAAGGTTTACTTTATAAATAACCTCTAATTAATTTCTGATTTTAAAATTAGGGTGTGTGATAACATACTAGGGAAAATATTAGCACTTACGCAACTGGTATATTTTTTCTGTAGGGGAGGCAAAATCCGAGGACACTGGGTTGCCCCTCCAAAGTTGTAGCAAGTGTCCGGGTGTAGATTTTCTGACCGCATTATTGCCGTTGCGTGAGGTGCGCGAAAATATTTGAACCTAGCAATAAGATTTATAATTTCACGCACCAACCATCGATTGTGACAATTGCATAAGTCCTGAATACTTCTTTTTGGCATTACGCACCGTCATAAGTAATAAGTAACAAGTAATAATTAATGGATAATAATACCAAATCAAAAAATGTTTGCAATATATCCAATTGTAGGGGTGTGGTTTCCGCACCCCTACCAACCAATCATGTGTCGCATTCTTTTTTCAAATTGGTATAAGTAATAAGTAATAAGTAATAAGTAATAAGTAATATAGCGCTTCCTAATCTGCTGAAGTACAAAAGGGCAGGCAAGGATGCCTACCCCACAATAATTTTAGTAATTTCATCTGTACTT
>JASJCY010000117.1 GCA_030065825.1 Nostocaceae cyanobacterium
ATAAAGATTTATAGCGGTTTTCACTTGGATGCAATACAAAGAAAGACCTCACCCTCTGTCCCTCTCCTTAGTAAGGAGAGGGATGTCCGTTAGGACAGGGTGAGGTTGTTGGTGTATTGGACTCAACCGAAAAGCGCTATATTAGAAAGTATAGATAAGTTTCAATTGCCTTTATCCGAACTTCAAGCAGGAGATAAGTTATCTTACTTAACTCCATTTTCAACAGTCTCAATTAATCATGATTTTAGTATTTCTAAAGAATCTAAAGAAAAGTTATTAGTCAACAAGACTCTAGAATATGAAAAATCAGAAATTTTAAAGGTTAAAAAACCAGACTATTTGGGTGAATCTAAATGGGCATTCAAATATAGAAAGAAAACTATTGAGGCAAAAATAAATGACTTAGAATGGTTAAATGAATTTAGACAAAGGAAAATAACAATTTATCCAGGTGATGATGTCAAAGCTAGATTAAAAATTATAGCAAAGTATGATTCCATGGGGAAGCTAATCTCTACTCATTATAGTATTGAAGAAGTTATTGAAGTTATGCCTATGCCTCTTCATGAACAAATATCATTGTTTACAGAACAAGATTTAGATAGTAATAGTTAGTTTCTTAAAACTGATTTTATAGTAAAATACATAAAAATAAATAAATTTGGTATTCAACAAATATCAAAAATATAGATTTAAAATACGTCAAAATTATATAGATTTAATGTTCATCCATTCTTGAGCATTATCTTGAGCAAATAATTGCAAATGTCTCAGATTTTTGGTGGCAATAATAACTGAACGTCCTGGATATTCATCACTCAAAATACTCCATTGAGCTGCAATAATCATATCTGCATCAATATTTTTATCATCTGCTGTTTTCATATGATTTTGACGCGCATCAGCCCAAAACTCAGCAGCTTTTTTCATTACTTCTGTAGTTAATGGCAGAAAGTCAATTATGCCTCGAAGTTGATCAAGGATTGTGATACCCTCACTCCTTATACGAATGAACTCTCGTCTAATTTCATAATCAGAAATTTCAGAAGCAACTATATAAACACCTCTAGCAAGCAGTGACTCAAACCATTCAGTACATTGATATATTTCATTTTCTTCTTGATTAGATACATTCTGATTGGGACTAGCAAGTAAGCTGAGAACTCCAGAATCTAGAATCACAATCACGTTATTAATTTTGTTCGTTTTGGTTTTGTTGATTTTTCATTTTTTCAAGTCTTGCCTTAGCCCAAGCCATAGCAGGTTTGTTTTTTTCTATTTGCTCTTCTCTATCTTTTCCTAAGTGAGTTAAGTATGTTGAAAGTTTCTGTTGATTAATGTTTTTTACACGTTGTAATAGAGATTGTGCTGTAGCTTGTAATTGTGATGTTGACTTTAATTTTCTGATATCTGTTGCTCTCTCTACCGCTTTTGGTATCAAGAAAAAAGACTCCTTATATTTTTTATATAAGTTCTGTTTTGTTTGAATAGAAGGCAAGAATAATTTAGCTCTAATTATTAAGCTTTTCCATCCTTGAAATTTAGAATAAGCCTCTAAAAAACCCGATGCTGAATTAATCAAAAATTGTTGGCTTTCCTGTGAGAAAAAATCCCAGCAATTTTCTATGCCTTCAGATAATTTTTGCAATTGTTCAGAATACTTGTTTACATCAACTGGTATATCATTTTTGAATTCAACAGGTGTATTAACAGCCTCAATATATTTTTGACTTCCCGTCCTCATTTCAAGTAGCGTATCATCTACACTTTTACCTCTGAGTGCCGCTACTTCTCTAAAAAACTCATCTACCTCATCTTCTAATGAATTAGAAGTAAGATAACTTTCAAGAACCTGCTTTATACTATTAATATTAAGCGCAGTCTGATTAAGTTGTTCTTTTTCAAGAGCAGGAATAACTCCATTAAACATGAGCTGTGCCTCCTAAACATAAAATTGTAATTATAATTGTAATTACAATTTTATCTCCATTTTGTTTGAATTGTTGTAAATTTTTTGCACTAATAGGGTGACTATCGTTAACTCGTTGAAACTTAATCATGATAATGCCTCTGTGCTGTCCAATGCCTATCGGAACTTTGATACACCTTTACCCCTTCTAATCCAGCTTGGGTAATCAATTCCTCTACTTCCTCCAGGGTCAATGCAGCATGGAGAGAATCGCGGAATAATTTCTTTTGATGTTCATCATATTCCGTACCAATACTGTCAACTAAGCTATTTATTATTTCTTCGTCAACAGGACGAAATAAATCCCGTATAAAAATACCACCGTTGGGTTTTAATACTCGTTTGAGTTCTTTAAAAAAAGGCAGAGGGTTGGGTAAATGGTGAACAAGACTATTAGAAACTACCATATCAAACTGCCCATTTGCATAGCGTAGATGTTTAGCATCAACTAATTCCAAGGTAATTTGATTTTCCAGTCTAGTCTCCTCAATGTGTTTGGCAGCAACTTGCAACATAGTTTCAGCCATATCAATGGCAATAATTTGGTATTTTGGTTGCATTTGACACATTAAAACTGGAATCCTTGCAGTACCAGTACCAGCATCTAAAATCATAGCCTCTGCTAATGGACAAAGTGCAATTGCTTCTTTAGCAAAGCTGGTATTAATTTCGCTGAAGTCCATGGCATCATAGGCAATGGTTTCCTCCATGGTGTCCATTACTTCGGGTTCTAGTACTCTTTCCATCGCTGTGCATATTTACAGTAATTGCATATTTTCCCATTTTTCGGGGAAAATGAAATCTACACTCTGGTTCTGGGAATACTAAGATTGTCACGGAAGTTAACAGGAAGCAATCGATGCGGACAGGCAGAGAGGATCTCAGATCGAAAAGCACTTTGTCTTTGCAGCCATCTGAAATATATCTGACAGGGAAAAAACAAAGTTTAATTCCAGAGGATGGAGAAACTAACCTATCACAAGCATCTCGTCTCCTATGGCAAGGAGTTCAACAGCAGCGAAGCAATGACTTATCTGCTGCTATCACATCTTTACAAGAATCCTTAGCATTGTTTGAGGAAGTGGGAGACAAGCAAAAACAGGCACAGGTTTTATCCTTTCTAGCATTAGTAGGTTACAATTCCAAGGATTATAAAAGCGCGATCGCTTACGGTAAAAAGAGTTTATCTTTAACAAAAGATTTTTCTGTTCCAGATTTGGGAATACGGGTACATACCCTTTCTCATTTGGGCAATGCTTACCGTCATTTAGGTGATTATCAACAGGCAATAGAATTCCTGCAAGAAAGTTTAAAAATAGCACAGCAATTGCAAGATAGAAAAAGTGAAGTAGCAGCACTGAATAATCTGGGATTGGCATATAAAGCTTTGGATGACTTACCGCAAGCAATTGCGTTATATGAACAAAGCCTGGAAATTTTGCAAGAACTCAAAGAACAGTGGGGTGAGGAACAGATACTTAAGAATTTAGGTAATACTTGCTACGCTTATGGCGATTATCCCAAAGCGATCGCCTACTATCAGCGATGTGTTGCGATGGCGCAGCTTCTAAATAAACCCCGTAATGTGATTAAAGTTCTCAAAAATCTTGCTACTGCCTGTTATGCTTTTAGTGATTATACGCAGGCTATTATGTATTATGAACAACGTTTACAATTAGCCAGAGAAATTAAAGATCAGCGCAGCGAGGAACAGTCCCTCAACAGTTTAGGAGTGGCTTGCGAAGCTAATGGTGATTATGCCAAGGCAATTACTTATTATGAAGAACGTTTATTATTAGCAAGGAAGTTGAAAGACTGCAGGGGTGAGGAACAAACCCTTGCCAGTCTCAGAGCGGCTTGTTATGCTTTGGGAGATTATGCCAAAGCGATGCAGTATCAGTAGGTTGGGCATTGCCAGTTTACTGCTTATTTTATGTTATTCTAATTATCATCTGATAGTGTTTCTAAAATTGGGATAATCCCTTGTAATTTAGCCACCATTTCTGCTCGTGCTGAAACTCCCAGTTTACGAAACATTCTTTTTAAAGCTTGCTTCACGGAATTTTGCGTAATCCAGAGTTTTTCACCTATTTCCCCATTGGTTAACCCCTTTGCTACTAATTCAGCAATTTCTAACTCTCGTGCTGTTAAACTATTCGCTAGGGAGGGGTTAAATGTTTGTGGTTTTGCTCTCAAAGTTGCCATTTTTGCTGACAAATGCAAGCATAAAGCGCTTAAATCAGCTAAATCATGAGTATTAAAAGCGGGACTACCTTCAGCACGGGCAAGATTTAGCATTCCCACCAGACGTCCATCACACACAATCGGACCACTCATTACATGTTCGTGGTCGTGACGGGAGCAAATTTGTTTCCAGTCTGCCGAAGGTAATACCAATTGCTCGTGAACTGGTGCGTGACGCTCAATGACGTAGCGTCCTATTGGATTACCCTTGATACATACACCTGGGATGGGACGGAGATTAGCATCCACTGGGGAAGGTTCATCTAACAAGTAAATACCCCAGTGTTGTACAGCAAAATGCTTCCCAACTGTGTCTGTCAAAGCCAGTCGGAGTTCTTGCTCATTACAAGCAGAGGCTATTTTCTCAAATACGCTACGAAGTTTCGGAGGCATAAGTGTACCCAGTTGGGGACTATGCGAGGTTCTACAATTACTTCTATGCTAATAGCAACAAAGGTAAAAAGCTAACATAATTATTGTGTATAGGAGAAGTCTATGACCGTTACACAACTTTCTGCTCAAGAACTCTTCCGTGCAGCTTATGAGAATCGCTACACTTGGGATAAGGAGTTTCCCGGATATACAGCAGATATTACTTATAAGTATGACCAGCAGGTATTTAATGGTAAAATCCGCGTTAACCCCAATCTCAAGGGAGAAGTATTTGAGATAGAAGACGAGCAAGCAAAGCAAGTAATTAACGGTCAGGTATGGGAAATAGCTGTTCACCGTATCCGTCGTAACTTTGAAGATACCCACGGTGCAAATACCTTTAGCTACGGGAAAACCGATGAAACTGGGAATGTGGAGATTTTAATTGGTGGAAAGTCGGAGGGTGACTATTACAAAGTCCGGGATAATATCGTTACTCTTGTTCACCGTCATATCCACGGTATTGTGGTGACAATTAACACTTTGAATATTCATGACACTGGGGAAGGTTATTTATCCCACACTTATGATTCTATCTACCACGATCCTCAAACAGGTGAGCAAAAAGGTGGTAAAAGTGAATTTGAGGATAATTACGAGCAGGTTGGTAAATATTTTATCCTCAATCGCAGGGTTATTCGTACAGAAACTGAAGGAAAACCTTCGACTCAAGAGTTTATTTTTTCTAACATCCAGCTGTTAGAAGCATAAATTGTCGGGTGGGTATTATATATTACCCACCTAATTTAAAATCTTTTATAGTTAAAAATTCATGCCTCCGTAATAATGACGAATAGGTTAGTGATGAGAGTGACCTTAAAAATATAAATACAGAGATTCAAAACAACGTATTTTCGTCATCATGCGAAAAAAATATGTTTATTGCCATGGAAATGTCATCCATATCTCCTCTATGTTGAAACAAGAAGTAGTTTCTCCTGGGAGATTGTCTTTAACTTGAAATCGACTCTTAGCTGTTAACCAAAGAGGAACATTACTATAGCACTATAGTTAAAAACTCATTTCCCCGTGATGATAACGAATAGGTTAGTGATGAGAGTGACCTTAAAAAAATAAATACAGAGACTTCAAACAACGTATTTTCGTCATCATGCGAAAAAAATATGTTTATTGCCATGGAAATGTCATCCATATCTCCTTTATGTTCAAACAAGAAGTAGTTTCTCCTGGGAGATTGTCTTTAACTTGAAATCGACTCTTAGCTGTTAACCAAAGAGGAACATTACTATAGCACTATAGTTAAAAACTCATATCACCATTTAGTCATTCTTAGAGAACCCGGTTTTTAATAAAATTAAAAAATCTGTGATTACCCACATTATTTTAATTGGTGAATATTTGCTTCCCAATTTGCACCGTTAAAGGGTAGAATTTCAAATTTTGAGATTACATCACCATCCAAACAGCGGATATTTACATCAATACAATCGGGGTGACTACGAGGAATATAAAAAGAGTGAATTCCACAATTACGACAAAATTTATGCTTTGCAACTCCAGTATTAAAGGTATAAGTTGTCAGCATGTCTTCCCCTTGGAGTAAAGTAAATTTATCTTGGGGGACGATTAAATGTAGAAAGCCTTTTTTTTGACAAATAGAACAGTTGCAATTAATAGCTTTGTGACTATTAACTTCTACACGAAAACGAATTGTACCACAGTGACATCCACCTTCATAGATTATAGATTCTTCAATTTTTTTTGTCATAATATATCCTATTTTTTTGATGAACAATTATTGATATATTTACCTCTTTTCCCTGTTACCCGTTTCCTATTCCCTCTTACAAACTGTTAATTTGACATAACAAGTACAGTATAAACTTAATTATTTTGATTCTAATTGAGTAACTCGCTTTTCTAAACTTCTAATATCCTGTTTTAACTCAATCACTAAAGTTGCTAGTCTATCAAACATTTTATCTCTTTCAGTCTGGGACATTCTTCTTCTGCGAGGTGATGAAGATGGTGTGTTATTTCTGTTTCTCGAAGAAGGTAAGCGACGAGTTTGACTGAGTTGTAATTCTATCTGATTAATTCTTGATTCAAGACGATTTATATCAAATTCTAGGTTAATTATGCGGGAGTCAAACTGTTGAGATAAAGCAGAATACTCAGGTAAACATAGCCAAATCATCATTATAAAACATAAACTGAACGCTAATTTATTAAACATATTATTTACTCCTGTAGATACATAGATTATTGCAGAGAATTAACCACAAATGCACACAGATATACACTGATTAATCATCTTTGTTTATAGTTTATAGTAGATTGCAATTGGATGGAGTACACAAAGAAATAAAAACCACAGATACACGTGAATACACATATAGCCTTTCTCAGTCTGGTGAAGTACAGATGAAATTACTAAAATTATTGTGGGGTAGGCATCCTTGCCTGCCTTTTTGTACTTCAGCAGATTAGGAAGCGCTATAGATGGGTGTATTTGATTAATTTTAATCTAAAAACTGCTATATCTGTGGTTTTGTCAAATGATATTCTTGATAGAATTAACGCTGAATTGATACATCCGAATTAGTCAGATTGCAGTTGAGAAAATAATTCATTCCAGTTACTATTAGTAACGGTTTTTTCTCCTTCTTTGACTTCAAAGGTAACATTACAAGCTTTCGGTTCTTCTAGCGCTTGCACACATAATTCTGCAACATCCTCACGGCTAATTCTACCCCTAATATTATCACCTTGTTCAAAGATAAAATCTTTTCCTCCTGGTGACTCAGTTAATGCACAAGGTCTAATAATTGTGTAAGGAATTTCACTCTGTCTTAAACTATCTTCTCCCTTCAATTTCCAGGTTAAAATACCTCCTAATTGGTCATTTAATCTTACCGCTGGGGGTTCTTCATCTAAGTTAATTCCTGGACGTCCGGGACGAGTTACCCCCGCTGAACTCACAAGCACAAATTGTGGTAGAAAACCTCCATAGGCTTTAATCGATTCTATTTGTAAAGAAAAGCTACCGGGTGAAAATTTGGGGTTCAATTCTCCGTCATATTCAAACTTACTTAACATCAATTGAAATGAACAGATGTTACTAGTATTAATGGGAGGACAATCTTTAACTGTTTTAGCGCGAAATACAGGGACTAAATCTGCAAAAGGAATGCGAACAGTTATCCAAATATTGGGTACAGTATCGAAAGAATAGCTATAACCAATACCATCCCATTTAGATTCAGAACGAATAAAGAATTTATAACGTTTCCCGTCACCTTTCACCCGTAAGTCTATTCCTTCATAAGCAGATAAATTAAAAGGTGGAGAAAAATCTTTAGTTCTCACAGAAGCAAATCCCCCAGAATTCGCAGTAGAAACATTACCTGCAAATAAAGCTGTACCTTCTACCAATCTGATATTACTTTCACTCACACCACCCATCACAACATCATCTAAAGCACCCCAAATATTCTGGATTTCTGCGGAGGGATTGGTGAAATCAAATATCAATTTATCATTGGATTTTGGTAAATATTTAGCAGCAGCTTCTACTAAATTTTTGACACCGCGATACTCTACATTTTCTGGTGTGTCACCAACAATTTCCGGTTGATAAAATTTTACACCCTGATAATATTTTCCACGGTCTTTTGTGTCTCCTTCCACAGGTTGGACACGCACAGCAGTACAACAAATGATAGCTTCAATATTACTCATTACCAAAGAATTTAATGTTTCTGGCTGGGTAATATCAGCAACTACTAAATCTATATTATCCCCAAGAATTGACCGTGCTTTGTCGATATCGCGCACTAAACATCGTATTTTATAACCCCGTTTAGTTAATCGCTTTACTACCCGTTTTCCAACACCACCCGTAGCACCAGCGACCAATATTACACCCATTTTACCAACCTGAGATATGTTTTGATTCTGATTCTGATTTCTGGAACCGGAGAATAATTTCTGTAAACTGCTTAAAAGAGGAATTTTATCAAAATAACTCAGAGTTTTGATAAACCTGTTAAAGTCCCATTGAGAGCGATTTTTGTCAGTCATAATCGCATTCTGATTTCCTGCTTACTGTTTTACTTGTGTCTGATTTGAGTTTAAACTTAAATCAATAAGTATAGGTAGATATAATTCAAGATCAAATACAATCTCAGTTCCTAGTTAGCCATTTATCCCTCAAACTCATGAATATAAGAGACCATTTATCAAGTAAATATTAAGTCTATGAGTGTAGGAAAAAACCAGGTTTCTATGGGTGGAGTATCGAATCCTTATCCTAATTAGCCTCAAATAAACCCAGTTTCTTGGGTCTTAAGCTTTACTTGATAAATAACCTCTAAAGACTAAAGTCCTGACTACAAACCTGAAATTGATTTATGTCTAT
Source organism: Nostocaceae cyanobacterium (assembly GCA_030065825.1). Taxonomy (GTDB): domain Bacteria; phylum Cyanobacteriota; class Cyanobacteriia; order Cyanobacteriales; family Nostocaceae; genus JASJCY01. Next base: position 9,027 of record JASJCY010000117.1, read on the forward strand.
CTACTTATAATATCAATTCTGGATGAATCGTTATCGCATCTTTGAATAGTCGAGAATAAAGTTACCATTTACCAGCTACCATTTACCAGTTACCATTTACCATATTACACCATAAATAATTATGCTTCAGTTTCAACCTCCTGGCTTTGGACATCAAGTTGTTCAAACATCTTTAGGAAAAATAGTTTACTATACTCAAACCACTGAACCCTGGTTGATTGCTGGAAGCGAAAATCTACCCCCATTGATTTTTTTGCATAACTTTGGTGGTGGTGCTTCCGCTTATGAATGGTCGAAGGTTTACCCCGCTTTTGCTACTAATTATCGCATCTTAGCACCAGATTTAATTGGCTGGGGTGAATCTGATCATCCTGTACGAGATTATCAGATTAACGATTATCTTTCTACCATAACAGAATTTATCAAACTTACTTGTTATTCCCCTGTAAAAGTAGTTGCATCTTCCCTAACTGCAGCTTTAATTATTCGTCTTGCTATTCAACAACCAGACTTATTTGCATCACTTTTTATTGTCTGTCCTTCTGGCTTTAATGACTTTGCACAAAGTTCTGGACGCAGACTCCCATTACAGTTAATTAATACGCCATTATTAGATAATTTAATTTATGCTTTGGGTGCAGAAAATGAAGTAGCAGTACGTAACTTTCTGGAAAATTTTCTCTTCGTAAAATCCCAGCGACTAACTCCAGAAATGGTAGAGGCTTATTTAGCTTCTGCACAACAACCAAATGCTAAATTTTCAGCGTTAGCATTCCTGCGAGGACAACTTTATTTTGATTTGAGTTTATATCTTCCACAATTAATAACTCCAACCGTGATACTCTGGGGTCAAAAAGCTCAATTTACCACTGTCGAGTTAGGACAGCGCTTAGCAAAAATTAACCCCGATACTGTAAAAAATTTGCATATAATTCCAGAAACAGGAATATTACCACATTTGGAAATGCCAGAGGTGGTAATTGATTTATTACAACGTTATCTATAAAAAGGAGATTTAATTCAAGTTAACTCGGTTGTAGAGGTAGGGAATAGGGAATAGGGAATAGGGAATAGGAAACAGGAAATATAGTAAAGAAAGGAGGTAGATGTATAGTAAGTTTTAAAAAAATTGGCGTTGCATAAATGCGGGATGAATTAGTAGGTTAAAATCTGAATAATTCTTTCAAAATAAGACAAAAATATCCCATGATTCAGCAAAACCAAAAAAATCAAACAGGAGTCTTATATGATGAATATAAAACCGCAAATAATGCAAAGTAACTACCTGGACATGAATTTTGTTAATTGAGTTAATAATCAGGAATAATAAATGAAATAATTTTCAATAGCTTAATATTCCCTGTTCCCCCTTTTCTCTTTTTTAATCTCAACATTTTTGGAAATGCCAGAAGTGGTAATTGGTTGATTACAGGGAATAGAAGACAGGAAATAAAGAATAGGAAATATAGTAAAGAAAGGAGGTAGATATATAGTAAGTTTTTAAAAAAATTGGCGTTGCATAAATGCGGGATGAATTAGCAGGTTAAAATCTGAATAATTGTTTCAAAATAAGACGAAATTATCCTATGATTCAGCAAAACAAAAAAATCAAATAGGAGTCCTGTATGATGAATATAAAACCGCAAATAATGCAAAGTAACTACCTGGACATGATTTTTGTTAATTGAATTAATAATAAGGAATAATAAATGAAAGAATTTTCAATAGCTTAATATTCCCTGTTCCTCCTTCTCTCTTTTTTAATCTCAACATTTTTGGAAATGCCAGAAGTGGTAATTGGTTTCTTACAGCGTTATCTATAGAAATCCAATTTAATGGAAGTTAATTCAACTGTAGAATTAGAGAATAGGGAATAGGAAACAGGGAACAGGGAATAGGAAACAGGAAATAAAGAATAGGAAATAGTAAAGAAAGGAGGTAGATGTATAGTAAGTTTTCAAAAAAATTGGCGTTCCATAAATGCGGGATGAATTAGCAGGTTAAAATCTGAATAATTCTTTCAAAATAAGACAAAATTATCCCATGATTTAGCAAAACAAAAAAAATCAAATAGGAGTCCTATATAATGAATATAAAACCGCAAATAATGCAAAGTAACTACCTGGACATCAATTTTGTTAATTGAGTTAATAATAAGGAATAATAAATGAAAGAATTTTCAATACTTTACTATTCCCTCATATCAACAGCCAATGTTAGTTTTCCCCGACTACTGAAAAGATAAATTAAAAATACGTAATACCAAATTTTTTGAGATGACAAAGATAATGGAACAATTGGGAAATAGTAATTCTAAATATATCTTAGCTCTAGATTTAGGTACTACAGGTAACCGCGCTTTTATATTTGACACCAAAGCTAAAATTATCGGACAAGCTTATAAAGAATTAACCCAGTATTATCCCCAACCGGGATGGTTAGAACATAACCCCCAACAAATTTGGCAGGATACTTGCTGGGTGATGGAAAATGCGATCGCCAATGCTAAAATCAGCCCAGATACAATTGCAGCGATTGGACTTACCGTACAGCGCGAAACCTGTCTGCTGTGGAACAAAACCACCGGAAAACCCCTTCATAATGCTATAGTCTGGCAAGACCGACGTACAGCACCCCTATGTAATCAGTTACAGACACAAGGTTATAGTCAGGAAATTAGCGATCGCACGGGATTGGTGATCGATGCCTATTTTTCAGCTACTAAGTTAAGGTGGTTGTTAGACCATCTTGGAGATGTTGACCTCAATAACGTTTTAGCAGGTACAATAGACTCCTGGATATTGTGGAATCTTACAGGAGGGAAAGTCCACGCCACCGACCATAGTAACGCCAGTCGCACCATGTTGATGAATCTGGCTAGTTGCAATTGGGACGAGAAATTACTTAATTTGTTACAAATTCCCCCTCATATTTTGCCTCAAATTCAACCCAGCTTGGGAAACTTTGGTGTCACCGATGCCAGAATATTAGGAACAGAAATTTCCATTACTGCTATTCTCGGAGACCAACAAGCCGCTTTATTTGGACATGGTTGTAATGCTCCCGGTTTGATGAAATGTACTTACGGAACAGGTAGTTTTTTAGTTGCTCATACTGGTTGTGAAATCGTCCGTTCCCCCCAGCAACTCCTCAGTACTGTAGCCTGGACACAAAAACACCAAAATGGGAATCTACAGATAGACTATGCCCTAGAAGGGAGCATGTTTACCAGTGGTGCTTGTATCCAATGGTTGCGAGATGGTATCAAGTTGATTCACACCGCAGCTGAAACCGAAACCATGACGAATCAAGTAGAGGATAACGGTGGTGTTTACTTCGTACCCGCCTTAAGTGGACTAGGAGCACCCCACTGGGATATGAGTGCCAGGGGAGCCTTTTTCGGTATTACTGCCAGCGTACAATCCGAGCATATAGTACGCTCTGTCTTAGAAGCGATCGCTTACCAGGTGAAGGAAGTTGTCGCAGCGATTAATATATCTAGCAGCACTCCCATTGCCAAGTTAACAGTAGATGGCGGTGCTTGTGAAAATAACTTCTTGATGCAGTTCCAAGCAGATTTATTGGGAATTCCTGTAGAGCGTCCCCATGTACGTGATATTACCGTTCAGGGAGTTGGTTATGCTGCTGGCATTGCTGCAGGATTTTGGGATAGTTATGAAGAACTTGTAGGTAAGCGAGAGATAGAAAGGGTATTTGAACCCCGACAAGATAGGGAAGAGATTTTAGATAATTTCGCTACTTGGCAAAAAGCTGTAGAAAGGGCTAAAAATTGGACAGAATAGGATATGCACAATGAACGTAAAGACTAAAGAAACCGAGTTTATGTCAGTGTACATAGTCAAATTCTCGGTTCTCTACCTTCTCTACCCATAGAAACCCAGTTTCTGGTTCCCCACGGGAGTTTTATGTTTATAGTAGACTTACTAGAAATTGCACATTCACTGTATTTTGTCAAGTGCCCGTATTTATGAAGGGAATCAGGAGAGTGAAAATTGGTCATTCCTGATGTGATGAAAATTTGACTTTTAGGTTAAGTGCTACGAAAAAATAAGGCTTGTAGCTGTTTTGGGTAAAAAACGGTCACAAGAAGCCCAAAACTACTTTTTTAAATTATAGCATCAAACAACGCAATTACGTGCCAAAAAAATTGCCCAAAAAATGAGTAATCATTTGAATAGTAAAACTAAATTAATTTCAAAATAATTTTTGATTATATTTGAGTAGTGTTAGCTATATCTTTGTTTACCCCTGGAAATTCCATAAATGTCACCGGAACCCCAACTAACCTTTTTCCCAAATTAGACATCCCAAACTTGCTTTTAATAGATGGTGGTAACTCCTCAAAAGCAACAGTTACAAAACCCAAACGAGTATAAAATTCAACTAATTTCTTACCCAAACATTCCAAATACAGCGGTTTACTCGCCTCTTCAATCAAATGCTGAGTCAGTAAACTTCCCAAACCTCTATCTCTCCAAGCAGCTGTGACAACTAAACTACCTAACTCCTGCACATCAGCAAAATTACGTAACTGTCCACAAGCTACCACTTTCCTTTCACATTCAATTACCCAAAATTGCTGCCAACGGATTTGTGTGGGGTCAAGTTTAGCCTTGAGTACCAACCAGCGAATTGACCATATATCAACAGCTATTGCTTGGCGAAGAATGCATCCTGGTGGTAATTGTACATCTTTCTGGTTCATGATCACATAGACTTATAGTCCGCGTAGGTGAGGATATATTGAGAGCGAACTGACAAGTCAAATTGTAGGAGCGGGGTTACCCCGCCCCTACTCACCCAAGTTGCTCGATTTCCGATTCACTCATCGCTGTTAATCTTGCTACTTGTTTTACTGTCATTCTTTCCTGAAGTATTTATTTACGCTTTACAGAACCTTCCCCACTGAGGTCTAGCGGTCTAACGACTCGGTTCAGTAGCAGCAAGCATGTTTGAATCTAGCATTGGAATTTTCCCATGTCCACTGCAACCGACTGGTTAGGCTATCTCATAGATCAGAAAGTCCATGATTTACAACCCAAGTCTTGGTGGTTAATATCATCTTAATCAACCACCAAAACAACACCTACATTACTCAGATTCTGCCATTACTTCTGCGGTTTTATCGCGATCCAACTTGAGAATCAACACCGCCAAAGGAGGTAAACACAAATCCAAGGAATACTCACGATTATGCATAGACCAATTATCAGTCCACTTACCGCCTAAATTCCCCATATTGCTACCGCCATACTGACGAGCATCACTGTTGAATATTTCGGTATAAAATCCGGGTTCCGGCACACCTACACGGTAATGGGAATGGGGTTGGGGTGTAAAATTACAAACAGCAACCACAAAATCATTACTGTCGCGATCGCGACGGATAAAGGAAACCACACTGTGGCTGTTGTCGCTACAGTCAATCCACTCAAACCCTGACTCAGCAAAATCTTGAGTATATAATGCTGGTTCTCTACGATAGAGGTGATTCGCATCCTTGAAAAACTCTTTCAGTTGCTGGTGCGGCTCATATTGGAATAATTGCCACTCCAAATCACCCCAGACATTCCACTCACTCCACTGTCCAAACTCCATGCTCATAAACATGGTTTTCTTACCGGGGTGAGCAAACATATAGGAGAACAAACAACGTACATTAGCAAACTTCTGCCATCTATCCCCCGGCATTTTGCCGATAATATTACTTTTACCATGCACCACCTCATCATGGGACAGTGCCAGCATGAAGTTTTCACTGTGGTGATACCACATACTGAAAGTAATATTATTCTGGTGGAACTGACGGAACCAAGGGTCCATGCTGAAGTAATCTAGCATGTCATGCATCCAGCCCATATTCCACTTCAAATTAAACCCCAGTCCCCCTGTATATGTGGGCCAGGATACCATAGGCCAGGAGGTGGATTCTTCCGCAATGGAGAGAATTCCGGGAAAATAACTAAAAATAATGTGATTTACTTGACGCAGAAATTCCACTGCTTCCAAGTTTTCTCTACCGCCATACTCGTTAGCCACCCATTCCCCATCTTTACGACAATAGTCTAGGTAAAGCATAGAGGCAACGGCATCAACACGAATACCATCAATGTGATATTTATCAAACCAAAACAGAGCATTGGACACCAGGAAATTACGGACTTCGTGGCGGGAATAATTGAATACCAAGGTGCCCCATTCTTTATGTTCCCCTTTACGGGGGTCAGCGTGTTCGTAAAGGTGAGTACCATCAAAGAAGGCTAAACCGTGACCATCTTTAGGAAAGTGACCGGGAACCCAATCCACAATTACCCCAATCCCATTTTGATGGCATTGATCCACGAAGTACATAAAATCTTCGGGTTTACCATAACGGGAAGTGGGAGCATAATACCCGGTGACTTGATAACCCCAAGAACCATCAAAAGGATGTTCAGCGATGGGTAATAATTCAATATGGGTATATCCCAATTCTTTGACATAGGAAATCAGTTTATCTGCCAGTTCCCGGTAGGTAAGGAACCGTGCGCCAGTATTTAGTTCCGAAACGGGAACTACAGCCTCAAAATCGCCATTGGGTAGTTTAGCTGGTTCTGCACTAGCAGCATGTAACCAAGAGCCTAAATGAAGTTCGTAAACTGAAATGGGTTGGCTCAGTTGGTCTGTATGACGCCGTTTTTCCATCCACTCGGAGTCATTCCAACTATAACCATCCAAATCTGTAACAATGGATGCAGTTTTGGGACGCACTTCTTGCTGGAAACCATAGGGGTCAGATTTTTCGTAAATATGCCCCTCCTGGTTTTTGATTTCGTATTTGTAAGGGTTTCCCGGTGTTAATTCGGGAATAAATAATTCCCATACCCCAGTATGACCTTTACGCATTTGGTGCTTGCGTCCATCCCAATGGTTGAAATCTCCCAGAATGGACACATTCCGAGCGTTAGGTGCCCAAATGGCAAAATATACGCCCTTAATCCCTTCTACCTCTGTGGGATGCGCTCCCAGTTTCTCATAAATTCGGTGGTGGTTCCCTTCACCAAACAGGTGCAAGTCAAGCTCTGTTAGTTTAGGAGAACGGAAGGCATAAGGGTCATAGGTAACCCGCTCATGTTCTCCTTCTTTGATTCGTAACTGGTAATTTGTCAGTTCCTTGGTTTCAATGGTGCACTCAAAAAAATGAGGGTCATGCACGCTTTGCATTGGGTATTCTTTGCGCTCTTGTGGCAATACCACCCATACCGCTGTGGCATTTGGTAGGTAAGCTCGTACTGCCCAGACTATTTTGCCATTCTCTTCTATCTGATGACTACCCAATATTTCAAAGGGATCGTGATGCTGATTCCAAACGATGCGATTAACCTGCTCAGGGGCGATCATGGTCATAGACATTAAGCTACCTATGTTGAATATAATCCGTTAGTGAACTACCTACACTGACCTTGCGGTACAGTGTAGGCTTCCCAATTCATTGGGGATTGCCTCGGTTTTCATGGACTTTTTGCGTCCTGAAGACTTTGGTCTTACATCCCCTCGGTGGGCAGAAGAGCTAGTTCCTAACTCCAAAAGTCGCAATCCTTCATTCCTAATATTTATTGCAGCATTAATGTCTCTATCATGCTGTTTCTGGCAGTGTGGGCAATCTACAAACCTCACACCCAATGAATCATATCCTTTCTGTAGTATTGGGATGGGTAGTAGTGTTTCACTACAAAGCTGTGATGATGGGAAGAAACGACCTATTTCGATATATGTGTGACCAAATTTCTCAGCTTTGTATTTGAGCATGGTTTGAAACATTCCCCATCCTTGGTCTGATATTGATTTTGCCAGGTTGGGATTTTTAACCATATTCTTAACCGCCAAATTTTCTACACAAATAACTTGGTTTTCGTATGCTATTTTGCGAGATAGCTTGTGTAGAAAATCCTCTCTAACTCTAGCTATTTTACTAGAGACTTTTGCAACCAGTCGTTTCGCTTTACGACGTTTATTAGAAGTCTTATCTGTCTTTTTAGCTAGTTTTTTCTGTTTACGTTTCCTATTCTTTTTTAGCTTTGCTAGTCGTTTTTTAGGAAGGTCATATTTTGACCCCTCGGAAGTTATAGCAAAGTTTTTTAAACCTAAATCAACTCCAATAGCTTCTTTGATTGCAACTACTGGATTGTCTTCCTGATTAAACACAATAGAAGCATAATACTTACCGTCAGCATTTTTCGATATTGTTACAGTAGTGAATTTTGCCTCTGGTAGCTCTTGATGAAACACGGTTTTCATTAACCCCAACCTACCGGGAAACTTAATTACACAATCCTGTGGTATTAGCTTCACATTTTGGGGATATTGAATCGATTGTTTACCATGCTTAGATTTAAAGTTAGGAAATTTAGCACGTCCTTCAAAGAAATTGACGAAAGCACTAGAAACATTCAATGTTACTCGTTGCAATACTTGACTATAGGCAAGTCCTAACCATTCGTATTCTTTTTTCAATCCAGGCAACAACTTGTCCATCGCAGCCTTAGAAAGTCCTTTCCCCGTTTCTTTGTACGCTGTAGTTGTGGCATTAAGCATATAATTCCACAACCATCTACTATTACCAAAACATTGAGCCAAATAAGACTCTTGTTCATCGGTGGGATAAATTCTAACTTTGATTGCTCTATACATGGTATCGACCTTACCGTGTTTAATAATTCATGGTAACATATATTTTAATGGTTGTTGTGTTACCCAAAAACAGAATATTTTGCACTTCGCTTTGCGAGAAGCAAGCTACGTTTCGTCGTCGTAGTCTTCACAGGTGTAGCTACGCACCCTGCGGGATCTTGCTACAAATATGGACAGACTACACTCCTCACCTCCCTCGCAATTCATCTCAACACCGAATCAAAGATTACGGTGTGAGCCTTCTTGCTGTTTTAGGTAAAAAAGAAAGAGTCTTCGTAGGGATTTACCATTACCCATTACCCATTACCCATTACCCATTCTTGATTACGTCATATCTTGCACCATTTTCAACAAAACCAAAAAAACCGGGTGCAAGATGTGTGTTACTCATTCTTCATTCTTCATTCTTGATTCTTCATTCTTGATTACCCATTACCATTGTCTACCTATCCATCCCACACCGACTGAGTACAGTGCGGTGTGGAGCTTCCGGCAAAGAAGCTAAATTTTTGATTTTAATGCTTGTTTAGAAGATTCCAACTGTTGGGGTAAACTCCAGTCTGGACGCAAGCTAGCAGCGTGACGCAAATAGATATGGTAAATTGGTGCTGAAACAGGGAGGTAGGCGTGGACTAAAAATCTAATACAGCGCTTTAAGCTACCTTCAACGTGCATTTGTTGCACATCCAACATTGGTACATTGTCCCAAAAAGGACGCGATCGCGCGATTGCAGCTGGGAAAGTAGCATCCAAATCCTTTGTCACTGAGAAAGTAACGCTAATAATGTCCGTAGGATGGAGTTGATTGCGTCCTTCCAATTCGTTTAATAATTCTATTACTGCTTCGCGCATTGCTTCAATCGTATTTTCTGATACAGTTGTTGCACCGCGAATAGCTTGCATTCGCCACTCCACGCCTAAATCCTCCTGAATCCTTTATTAGCCATTATTCCTTAGCTCAGGACTGCTATGCAAATAGCAAAGAAAAAATCACCATTTCTTTACATTTTTATGGTCTATATAACCACAGGGGTAGACCACTGGTAGACATTTCAAATTCTAGCCAATCAATACCCGCACCTACTCCAGAAGACAACTGACGACTTCCTGGTAGGAGACGACTTAACAAAGGTTTACGTTCTTCTAGGTTATAAACCTGGGTTTTTTCTGGGTCTAAACCGACCAATTCACAAGCCCAGCGTCGGGCTTGTTCCTCTGTTCCGAGTTTATCTACCACACCCAATTCTAAAGCTTGCTGTCCGGTAAAAATTCGACCGTCAGCAAAACTTTTCACCGTCTCTACAGCTAAGTTTCTTGCGTCAGCTACGGTTTGCACAAATTGCTGGTAACTAGTATCAATTAATTCTTGCAATATGCTTTGTTCCGGTTCGGTGAGTTCCCGGTCAAATGCCAATATATCCTTGTAAGGACCGGACTTGATCACTTTGAAAGATACACCGATTTTTTCCAGCAATCGTTCTAAATTGTTACCTCGTAAAATCACACCAATGCTACCAGTAATCGTTCCTGGATTAGCCATGATGTGTTCAGCCCCCATGCCAATGTAGACGCCACCAGAAGCAGAAATGTTGCCAAAACTAGCGATAATTTTGACTTTTTGGCGTAACCGCTTCAAAGCGCTGTAAATTTCTTGGGAATCTCCTACAGTACCCCCGGGACTATCAATACGTAGCAGTAAAGCAGGAAATTTTTTCTCCTCTACAGTCTTGAGAGCCTCTAATACTCGTTTGCGAGTCGCGCTGGCGATCGCACCAGTTATTTCTATCCGCGCAATTTGTTTGCGAAACTTGGGCTTAAAAGGCCAAATCATGAGCGGTTAAACAATCTCCTAAATGAAAATTAATATAACCTACCAAGCCTACAATTGTGTTGCTTTTCTGGTAAACAAAACTCAGCAGTCATATTCAAATCATAAATTTTATTTTAACATTATATATTAAGTGTATGTACGTATTGTACTCACAAACACTTTTTTAGTATACCATTAATGCCAAGTCTCTTAAGTTTTGATTAAGTATAAGAGCCTCTGATTAGCGGTGAGCTGACAAGTCGGTGGTTGCGCTATCCCCACTAGCAAAAAATGAAAAAAATACAACATTCTCTGATGGTGTTAAGAATTGCCTATTCCCTGTTAATATTTTTTGATGTTTCTTTTGAAAGTATAAATTAACATTTTGACAATCCAACTCTGAATTATTATTCTAGCACTTCATAATATAATTCTTTGTTTTCAATCTTATCCATGGCTGGTAATATTACTTTTAAAGTTATTTTCAATGTAGAACGTTAGGTTTTTTTGCTCTTACTTTTACTTCTACAATTAAACCAAAATATCTAGTACCTTGCGGCGAAAATAAAGCAACTATTTATAAAAGGTCAAAGCTAGAGGGCACAGTAGTTTTGACTTACCTTACGGGTAGACAGGTAGTGGCTTTTTTGTAAGTAGCCGCTTGCGCATCTATGACTTTTGATTTTTGACTTGGGCAAAGCGGCATTAGGAACCTATACGTAAAATTTGGCATCTGTAGTAAGCATAAGTATCAAACAATCCTCCAACAAAACTACAGGTCAAACTAATTACAACTACTCCACGTAGGGGAATGCCGTTACCAAAGATGGATAGAAACTGGAATATAGGAGTAGAGATAGCCTCAGTCACTCCTTGTAAAGGGGGTATGTAGCCGAAAAGGAAGATACCGAGCAATAGACACCCGATAAAGAACATGGGAGTGACAAAGCTGAAAATAATCGTAAACAGCAACGAGCGGAGAAAGTTAATCAAAATATTCATCTAGGTTTGGCTCCGTGACTTTAAAAGGACTCTGGCGGTATACCTAGTGGTCACTTTCTACAATAAGGGTGATCGCTCCATATTGGGGCATAATTCAAAAATCTTAAGTTTTCATTAAAAAATCTACATACTATTTCCAATATATGTTTCCAAATTCAACAGAACAATAATTTTCCACAAACCCTCTAAAATAAAGCTTTAAGAGCCTAATTATAATTTAGTCAGCAGCAACCGTACTCGCAAAGTGAATGTTAATTTCTGAGACGAGTTTTAACCTAAGTTAATCAACAGAGGCAAAAAAGGAGATGGGACAGATGGGGAAGTAGGGGGAGATGGGGAGATGGGGGAGAGGGGGAGATGACAAATAACAAATGACAAATGACCAATGAAATTCGCTATTCTTAAATGCAGTTAACGAGTTAACTTTGAAACATTGAGTCAGATTACATCCAAATCCAGCTTGGGAATATGGGGTCAGCGCTTGCTGGCAGCAATTTTTTTGGGTGGACAAGTAATAGTTCACTTAATCAAGGGTAAAATCCATCGACGCAATACCCTAGAACAAATGGCGGTAGTCGGACCAGACTCGGTGTTTATTGCTTTATTGACGGCTTTGTTTGTGGGTGCGGTGTTTACTATTCAAGTAGCACGGGAGTTTATCAATTTTGGTGCGGGTAACTTAGTTGGTGGAGTGTTATCGTTAGCACTAACTAGGGAACTTTCTCCTGTGCTTACCGCAGTTATAGTAGCAGGGCGAGTTGGTTCGGCATTTGCGGCGGAAATTGGTACCATGCGGGTGACAGAACAAATTGATGCCTTATTGATGCTAAAAAGCGATCCGATTGATTACCTAGTTATTCCCCGGGTTATAGCTTGTATGTTCATGGTGCCCATTTTAACTCTTTTTTCCTTACTCACGGGTATGACAGGGGGATTATTAATTGCAATCAATTTATATAATCTTTCTGATAGCCAGTTTATCGACTCAGCCCGTAATTTTCTAGAATTTTGGGATATTATCAGTGCCTTAATCAAGGCAGCTTGCTTTGGAGTTTTAATCGCCGTTGTGGGTTGCAGTTGGGGTTTGACAACCACCGGAGGGGCAAAAGGCGTGGGACAATCTACCACAACAGCGGTTGTGACTTCCTTATTATTAATATTTGTTAGTAATTTCTTTCTATCTTGGCTAATGTTTCAGGGGGCTGGCAGCGCATTCATGCAAGGCTTTTAAAAAAGAGTTAGGAGTTAACAGTTAACAGTTAACAGTTTGGAGGAAAGGAGTTTGGAGGAAAGGAGTTTGGAGTCAGGAGTTATTATTCTCCCCTCTCTCTCGGGTGGGGAAAACCCGCCCCCCGGGTGAGGAAAACCCGCCCCCTGGGTGGGGAAAACCCACCCCCCGGGTGAGGAAAACCCGCCCCCCGGGTGAGGAAAACCCGCCCCCCGGGTGAGGAAAACCCGCCCCCCGGGTGAGGAAAACCCGCCCCCCGGGTGGGAAAAACCCGCCCCCCGGGTGGGGAAACCCCACCCCTACTCCCCCCATCTTCCTCTTACTTCCTAGGGTGCTGCAAACTCCTAAAATAGAAATAATATCTATTAACAAAGCAGGTTTTTGACTGTGACTACTTCATTTACTGATAATTCAGTGTCCACCGTTGAACTTAAGCCAAGTTATAACATTCCTGTGGTGTTAGTGCTGGCAGCAATTCCACTGTTGTTTGTACAGCCTTGGCTGGGTGGGATATTCTCTGTTTTTGGCTTATTTTTGATGTTACAGACGGTAACAATACGTCTTTCCTTTACAGCCGCTGAGTTAAATGTTTACAGGGGTGAAAAATTAATTCGCACTTTTCCTTACCGGCAATGGCAAAATTGGCGTATTTTCTGGGAACCCGTTCCCATTTTGTTTTACTTTAAGGAAGTTAAAAGTATTCACTTTTTACCTATTTTGTTCGACCCCAAAACTCTAAAAGCTTGTCTAGAAGAACGTTGTCCCCGCATTTAGGGACCTACAACAGCTTCCTAATAGCTATTTATTCGTGTCATCGGAATTAAATTATTGTTTATGAACCCAGAGGAATATCACAACTTGGAACTAACTGATGACTTGTGGGCATCACAAGAAACGCAAAATGCCACAGATGAACAAGTAGAAAAATCCTCTGTGGAAATGGAAGACGAAACAACTTCTGATGCAGAAACGATAACTCCAGCACAAGAATCAACAACTTCCTCATCTGTGGAAATGGTAGCGCAGCCAGAAGCGGAAACTACAATCTTGGAATCGCAACAGGCACAATCACCATCACAAGAAAATTTGGTGGTAATAGAAGCACAGCAGAAAGTTGCTGAATTACAACAACAAAAACAGACATTGATAACAGAAATCGCCAATTTACAAGAGTCCTCTAAAATCTTACAAGCCCAATTGAATCAAACCCAAATGGCGATGGGAAAACTGATGCAAGAGGCACTCTCTGGGTTAGAACAACGTAAGCAGGCACTGCAAATTTCTGTAGAACAATTGGAAAGACGGCAAGAACGTATTCGCAAAGAAATGCGGACTACTTTTGCAGGTGCTTCTCAAGAATTGGCGATTCGAGTCCAAGGTTTCAAAGACTATCTTACAGGTAGCTTGCAGGATTTAGCCGCTTGTGCAGAACAACTGGAATTAATACCCCCGGCTAAACCAGAACCAGAAAAGCCTGTAGTTCGAGAAAGAGAGTTTAAACCTCCCGAACCAGAATCAGGCATCCCACAATTTGGTCAGCAGCAGTTTCAAGACAGTACCAAGCAAATTCGCCGCCTTATTGACCAGTATCGCACTAAACCAGATTATTACGGTCCACCTTGGCAATTACGCCGTACCTTTGAACCAGTTCATGCCGAACGAGTTTCTAACTGGTTCTTTACCCAAGGGGGACGGGGTGCTTTACGCACCATGGGGAGTAGGTTGCAAAATACACTGATAGCTTCAGCAATTATATCTATATTACACCAGATTTATGGCAACCGTGTCCGGACATTAGTTATAGCTAATAGTCCAGAACGCTTGGGGGATTGGCGACGTGGATTGCAAGATTGTTTGGGAATTGGTCGCCCGGATTTTGGACCCGATAGAGGGGTGGCATTATTTGAAACACCGGAAGCGGCAGCGCAAAAAGCAGACAGGTTAGTAAAAGCTAATCAATTACCTTTGATTATTATTGACGATTCAGAAGATAAAATCAGTCTTTCACTGCTACAATTCCCCTTGTGGTTGGCATTTGCTCCCGATCCCAAAGTAATAAGAAGTTATGATGATGATTTTTAACTAGTTAAAAGTTTGTAGGGGCGCAAAGCTTGCGCCCAGGAGTTAAGAGTTAAAAGTTACTAATTTTTAATTTTTAATTTTTAATTTTTAATTTTTAATTTTTAATTGTTTTGGGAGGTGCGGAGTAATTTTGACAACTAGTAACTCTCAATCAGCATCTAATGACTAAAAACTACACAACTATTAACCATCAATTATCACTGATTAACTAATCCCTAAATTATGACTATTTGGCTAAGTTTGTGTGCTGCAAGTGTAGTTTTGGCTTACCTGTTGGGTTCCATTCCCACTGGATATACAGCCGTTAAATTGCTTAAAGGTATCGATATTCGGGAAGTAGGTTCTGGTTCCACTGGGGCAACAAATGTGTTAAGAACTTTGGGTAAAGGTCCTGGAGCATTTGTTTTAGCAGTTGATTGTTTAAAGGGAGTACTGGCAATATTTCTGGTTTATTGGTTGTTCCCATTAGCAACTACTCAAAATTGGTTACCAACAACCGTAAATCCGGAAATTTGGCAACCCTGGATGGTAACTTTTGCCGGGTTTGCAGCAGTTTTAGGACATAGTAAATCCATATTTTTGGGCTTTAGTGGCGGTAAATCCGTTGCTACTAGTTTAGGCATTTTATTAGCAATGAATTGGCAAGTAGCCTTAGCCACCATGGGTGTATTTGCCCTTGTTGTAGCCATATCGCGGATTGTGTCCTTAAGTTCAATTTCTGGTGCGATCGCAGTTTCGATTTTGATGTACATTTTTCACCAGCCCCTAGCCTATATTCTTTTTGGTGTAGCTGGGGGTTTATACGTGATTTTGCGTCACCGCAGCAATATTGAGCGTTTATTAGCAGGTACTGAGCCGAAATTAGGACAGAAGGTAGAGGTGGAAGTTGAACAAGCTTAGGACGGCAGGGAACCAAACGCTCTTTCTAAGGGGGGCAAGGATGCCTATCCTAGAAGAAAATTTTGGATATTTCTTTAATTTGCAAGTCCTAAATTTAACCTTATTTGCGGAATTCCCCATCCGCCTGTGCGGTGGGGATGGATAGCAAGTCTGGGGTCTGAGGGGTCT
>JASJCY010000118.1 GCA_030065825.1 Nostocaceae cyanobacterium
ACTTTATTATACCATCAAATTTAATTAGAGAAACGACGGGTTAAAACCCTTTGAGTCGCGTTACCCTCCGGGAAGGCTCCGCCTACATCCCCTGTCTAAAGACGCTTGGGTTCTCACGCTCCCACTATGTTCCGATAGGGGCAAAGTTACCGCCTTAGTGGTGACATACTCCCACACTGTAATCTTTGATTCAGTGTGGGCTTCTCGGCGACTCCTGGTATCCCATCGGACATTAACCGAGCTTTATTAACGATACGGGATGCCCCTCCGCACCGGAACTTGACAATCCGAGTTCTGTTTTTTAAGTAGTAGGTGGCGGTTAGCTCTTAAATTAATATCCCTACTATGTTTATTGTAGACCAAAAATTACCCTATAAACCCTGCTGAGGCTTACCCCTTACGGGGAAGCAAGCTACATCTCACACTTCCCTTACGGGTAAGTGTGAGGCTTCCCGCAAAAGAAAGCTAAAAATTATAGCCAACTCCAAATACTAAACCGACATCAGTATCATCATAGAAAGCTGCATTTACAGCTCCTGTGGCTGTAAATCTAGAGCCAAAAGGTACATCTACACCACCAGTAAGCAAGAAACCAACATCAGAGTCATCACTAGTTTCAATAGCTACCCCTGCACCGATATAAGGAGATAAGGAAAAAGTATTTCCTCCAAAAACGTTCCCTGAGCGTAGGGAAAAATCATAGGTAACGGGAACTAAAATGACGGTATCATCCCCAATCATTGCCCCTGGTCGTACAGAAATGTTGCGGGTCAACCCAAGTTTACTGATAACTGCAAAGCTACCGTCACCTAAAGCGGTTTCCCCACCTAAACCAATGTTGCCTCCAATTCCAATATAGCTTCTACCACCAAGAAGACCTCTACCAACTTTGATATCACCGTCATCATCATCTTCTTCTTCGGGTTCTTGAGCGAGTTTAACATCAGGTGGCAGCAAGACTTGATCGATAACGTGGATTACTCCATTGCTAGCTTGGACATCTGCTTGAATCACACTAGCGTCATTGATTGCTACTTGATTGGTTGCAGAATCTACTTTTACATTTACAGCTTGTCCTTCAAAGGTTGTTACTTCTCCAGAAGACAGCTGATTGGAAGTTAATTGATTGGAAAGCACATGGTATCTCAAAATCTTAATCAACACTTCCCTATTTTCAGGTTGCTGTAATTGCTGTAAAGTTTCTGGACTTAAGGCAGCAAATGCTTGGTCTGTGGGAGCAAAAACTGTAAACTCACCTGGTTGCTGGAGAATATTCACCAAACCCGCTGTTTGTAATAAGGAAGTTAGAGTCCTAAAGGAATCACTGGAACTAGCTATGGAAACAATGTCTTGATTAACGCTTGTGGTTGCCACAACAATATAACTAGCTGCTGTGAGATTGCTAGCAATTGGTTGCAGTCTACCTTGTTTAACTAAAGCTTGATATAAAAGAGCTGCAGCTTCTGCCCGAGTCAGAGTTCTTTGGGGATTGAGTACCCTGATGTTGGGATAGTTAACAACCATATTGGCTGCTGTTGCCGCAGTTACACTATTAATGGCATAGTTGGGAATGGCATTAAAATCATTGTAGTAGCTACTGAGAACAGCTTCTGAAGCACTAGTAGCCGTTAAACCCAAGCCACTGGTTAAAGCCACAATAGCTTGAACTTTGGGAATGTTTTGGGTGGGTTGAAACAAATTGTTAGGATAGCCACTCATAAATCCTGTTTCGTAGGCTTCCTGAATAGCTGCTGCTGCCCAATAGTCAACGGGGACATCTCTAAATCCTCCTGGTTCTAACTGCCGGACTACTGGCTGATCAAAAGCTTTTTGAATCATTGCCGCAAATTCGGCACGTTGTACAGCTCGTTCTGGCTTAAAGGTGCCATCGGGATAGCCTGAAATGATGTTATTTTGAGCTAGAACTTGGATAAATGGACTTGCCCAGTAATCTGCTGGTACATCAGCAAAAGTCACAGATGCAGGAACGTTGACTTGAGCTATGGTGGGAGTTGGAATTAACACAGGACTAACCACAGCAGTTGCCATGGTTATTGCTAGTAAAGAAGCACTAGTAGATGACAAACAAAATAGATGACGCATAGAAATTTCCTCACCACTCACTAGGGATATAGAGAAAAATCTGTGAGAAGTCAAGTTTTTGGTCACCAGAAATGATAAATGTTAATGTTGCAAATGTTTATCCCGGATTTGTCACCACCACTTCACAAAGGCTTATGTGACATAGATTGACGTTACAATAAGACATTCAACAGTCTATCAAAATTGTTGGTTCATAAACAATGCCCAAAACCTTGTCTGCAACAAGCGCCTGAGACTTGCGTTACTATTCCTCTTCTAAGAAACAGAAATGTTTCTTTACATCCATAGGGAATGCGATTGCTTTCCTCGGACGCTTTTGTCAGACTGGGAAAAAGCAGTCCCTGAAAGAATTTAACATTTGTTACATCTATCACTGGCTTGGGTTAACTAGGCTAAAATTAAACCATGTAAAAATCAAGCTATATTGGTCGTCGAAGCCAAGGGAAAAAACGGAACGTCAGGGCAATACTCTCGACGTGATCAAGCTATTAGAACGAGTTCATTCATCACGAATATTTGTTTGCGCTACTAAGCTATTTTCCCGATTATTTGTCAAGCAACCCAGGGAGGTGGCTGCTTGATGTTTTGATAGCGATCGTTTTCCCAAATCACAACAGTTGAGGAGGTCATAGGAGAAATGAAGGTTTATAAACTTGGGGAACTCTTTGCTCTACCTCTTCAGTCAGGAATTAGAGCCCAAAATCTTGCCTTACAGGAGACTATTTCTCTGATTGAGCAAATCGGGTTGGAAGAAGGAGAAGAAAAAGCTATCAAAACCTTTCGATTTAAAGCTGAAAGGACGATCGAGACAAGAGAGATAGATGCAACAGGAGAACCCAGGACTCAGTTCAATGTAGAGCCTTTTGAAGTCAGCATTCCACTTCTTGCGATGATTTCTCTGCCAAGTATGCAACTTCAGGAGATGAATGTTGAGTTTGGGGTAGAGGTAGTGGAACCAAAGACTGAACCGATAAAGTCGAATACGATCCCCTCAGCTGTATTGGGTTCATCCCTTGCTACTTCGCTTTCCCGTTTCACGACCCTTGTGGAATCCAACTCAACGACGATGAAGGTAAATATGAAGATTGTTCGGGAAGTGCCAGAGGGAATGGCAAGAGTGGGAGATATTTTGACAGACCTTATTAGCGGTCAGCCACTGGAAAAACCAAAACCAGAAGAACCACCAACAACAGGAATACCAATTGAACAAATCCCTGGGTTGGATGCGGAGAATGCTGAGAAATTAAAGAAAAGTGGGATTGAGACCGTACAAGCTTTTATTTCTGCTACCGAAACAGAAGAAGGTATTCAGAGGCTTGCCAAGATTCTTGGGGTTGAAGAACTGCTTGTTCGCCAGTTGAGAGAACGAGCTTTGACTATTCTCTCCACTGAAACATAATAATTTTCGTAGTTATACAAGGAGGAAAATGATATGGCAAACATACCTGCTGAACTCAGAGCTCTTCCATTAGATCATGTCATTGGCACACCGCTAGTGGCGGCGATCAAGGCACAGGCACTGGCAGCCCAAACAACGGTGGACTTCATAAAAGAAGTGGGGCTTAAACCAAGAGCCCTAGAGACAGGGGAGTCTGAAGGCGACGATGTGAGTGGAGAAAGCGGTCAGCCTGGGTTTGAATCCCGTTATGTCGATTTTAAGTTCGACAGAGTACTAGAGGAAGAGGTGACTACGCCTCCACCTCCGGACTCGCCAGCGGGAACACCGCCAACAAAGACAACGAGATTTCTGGTCGTGCCTTCAAAACTCACTGTCCCACTTCTGGCGATGGTGCCGATTCCTTACATTCGAATTAATGACATGACCATAGATTTTGAGTTTCAGATCAAAGATGTAGAGACACGGGAATCCACCACCGAGAAGAATGTATCTGTGAAAGCTAAGGCAAGAGGCTGGTTTTATAAAGTCAATCTCAAGGGATCCTATAGCAATCGGACTGTTAACAAAAGGGAAACGGATAGGAGAACTACTCTAAAGGTCACGGTCAATGCTGTACAAGATGAGATCCCAGAAGGTCTTGGTCGGGTTCTGGATATACTTAACGAAGCGACGAAAGCTATTCCTCTAGGAACAGCAACAGAGGTTCCTGGAGTGTCCACTTCTCCTAGCTCATAGCTGAATTAAGATTTAGAAAAGGAAGGGGAGAGAATTCCCTTCCTTCCCTTGTTTGAAACCTGGAAAGAGGTTCATTAGTATGGCTAATGAGAAAGAAGGCATCAGTTTAAAGACAGTTGTTAGCGGGCTTTTGCAGGCTCTGAGAGAAGCAAAGCATTTAGGCGATGTTGAAAGTGCAAAATTGCTCGATCTTTACAAAAAGGAAAAAACTCTTGCTTCATTCGCTGTTCCGGCTTTTACTATTGCTGATGTAGATGTAGAGTTGCGCTTTGCAATCATAGGAACATCTCCAGAACAACCAACCAAAGGAGAGATACCAGATATCAAAGTAAATATTTCCCCAGAGCTTCTGAAAACACTTGAAGCGCACCAAATGAATGTAATGAAACTTAAAATTTCACCAGTAAGTTTAAGAGTACTCGAAGAGAGCGAACAATCATAATTTCAAAAAAATCTTTATTAGAGAGTTAAGATATGGTTACCCGTGCTGATGTAATCAATAACGCTCGACGATATATCCCACCAAGGATGCCAAGCTGGCAACCTAGGAGCGATACTCATGTATTCAATCCCGCCAATCCCGACCATACCTTTCATAGTGGTTATACAACTAGTAGAGAATATGGCGTAATGCCCTACGTTTATGGCGGTACCGATGGTTTTGATTCGGGAACCCAGTTTTTGGTTAGAATTAACAATGGTGATTGCCCCGGTGGATGGGACAGGAGGAATCCCCTACCAGGGGGAATACCTGGGCGTACAACCTACAATTGGAACGTAAGACCCCCTCGTGGTCTTGGTTATGGTTTTCGGGTACCGCAAAACCTTGCCGGAATAGATTGCTCGGGATACGTATTAAGATGTTGGGGTTTCAGTCGCAGAAGAATTAATGGTGTTGGATACAGCACCAGAACTCTTCCCAGATTATGTGTGGAGGTGACTAGAGCAAACCTGAAGCCAGGAGATATTCTCAATTGGGCTGGAAGACATGTCCGCCTTTTCAATGCCCCTGCTGGCGCACGAGTTAACATCTTTGAATCAGGTGGCGGGGGTTATGCTCGTGCTTATAGAAATGGGGATACACGGGGTCGGGTTATCAATCGGAATATTGCATGGGATGACAGATATACAGCCTATTCACCGTTTCCCCAATTAGTTTACTTCGAGCCTGCCCCAGGTTCTTATCTGCTAGCAGATATGCCTCAACCGACTATATTAGCTAGATTTACGGGGAGTGGCGAACTCGTGGTGAGTGAATTTTCTGTTGATGGGGTCTCTGTTCCCTATAGGGAAACTCCAACATCCCCTTTACAGGTAAGTTATACTCCCGACCTGGATCTAGCACCAGGAAAGCATACAGTTACAATAGGGGTAATAAACCGGATAGTTGGACAAGATTTCAAGGATCTTTTCACACAAGAATTTCATTTGTTCTAGAAAAAGTCAAACTGGACTTCCATGTCTAGTAGTCCACCAAGACAACTTTGCTGGGTGAATCAACTTTTCTATTTACCTTCTTTCCCTCTTCCTACCCTACCCTGCACCGAAAGCCTACGGCTAACGGGAACGACTGAGTCGCTTCGCGACACGCTACGCGAACGTCGGTAAGCGAAGCTATGCCGTAGGCTTTACGCGCTCTACCCTTCGGGAAGCCACTTCGTGTCTAATGCGTCTAAGCGCAGAGCGCACGCTACGCGAACGCGGTTCATTTATTCACCCCTCAAAGTTTCATTGGTGAAGCACTAGGAACCATGCCTCACTTTTAGCGAATCATGAACCTTGGTGGCAAAGACCAACAGCAGCAACAGTTCCAGATACTGGATAAACCCGATAAAGCGTTTTTCAAACAAAAGGAGCAAAAATCATGGAGCCTTTTGAGAATTTTTCCCTCTGGAGGAACGTTTGCCAAGGTCAAGGACAACATCTTTGGGCAAGATGGCATAATTCAAAATCATTTGTCCTGGAAGGTTATGTAATATCCAGACCAAATCACTCAAAAATGACCAAAACATATTATGAAACACCAAGTTTTACTTCGGGGTTAGAGGATGTTTGGTTATTAGACGACACAGGACCTAATCCTCAGGGAATATATGAGATTGAAATGCAGGTAATAATCAATGGAGTTTCTAGGGTTATTAATCTCAATAAAGAAGTATCAAATAGTTTTTACCAAGGGACTCCCCTAATCAATTTTATTGAGGCAAAAAAAGGAGATTTTTCTAGTGTAATTGCAACTATCAAACCCTCATTTAATGGTAGCATTAGGAAAATAATTGTATACGGTTCAGATGGTTGTTATAAAAATACAAAGCTTTATTATTCTGAACCTATTTTGCTTAAAGGTCATCCCCAAGATGTGGATCTAGGTGCAATTGTAGCCAACAGAGGAGAAAAATTATTATTGACTATTGAAGGGGTAAAAGATGATATTAATTATACATATTATACAACTATTGAAATAATCATGCCTTCGCTATGAGACAATGAGGAGCATAAGCTATTGTGCTTTTAATTTGTATTAAAGGGCAGGCAGGGATGCCTACCCCACAAGAATTACAGCAAAATTGAATATGCAATTTAAATGCGCTTTAGCTTATCACCTTTGTAAAAGATAGGGAGCATCCCTACCTCCTAAGAAACATAGGGAACTCTTAACAGGGAATAGGGTAAGAGGATGTTGTGTTTCTTTCATTTGTTGCGAGGGAGGTTTAACACTGTTGACTTTTGACTTTTCCTCGGTTTTTAGCCCAGGTGCATTCCGGTATGTTAAATGCCTTTAAATCCCACCTCATTAGACATTTCTTCCTGAGCAGTTTCCCTAGTTGTGTGAGTATTTCGAGAATTTTGATATCTAGCTCCAATTTGACTCAAAAATATTCCCAATAAAATAATAGAACCACCAATATATTGAGCAGCGGTAGGTGCTTCTCCTAAAATCAAATAAGCA
Source organism: Nostocaceae cyanobacterium (assembly GCA_030065825.1). Classification (GTDB taxonomy): domain Bacteria; phylum Cyanobacteriota; class Cyanobacteriia; order Cyanobacteriales; family Nostocaceae; genus JASJCY01. The sequence goes on from JASJCY010000118.1 coordinate 7,188, forward strand.
AATACAATGCCTGCAATTGGAGCGAAAGAACTAGCTAATGATACCTCAGAAGCGGAAGAAGTCTTTAAACCATTAAACCAGCATAATTGACCAAGTACTATAATTACGCCACCATAGATTAACATCCACTGCCATAAAAAAGGTGATGCTACATCCATAAAATGATTAACACCATAGAAAGATATAACCACACAAAATAAGACTATTGTGGCTAAAATAAGACGAAATACACTAAAGATACCTAAAGGTATTTGTTGCAGACGGGCTTTACTAATTATTGTCGAAACAGCTAAAGAAATCGCAGCTATTGCTGTCATAATTTCCCCTTGACCCACGGTAATAAAAACCTCAGGACTCATCATATTTTCCCATAAGGTTTGTAGAAATACGGTGATTACTACTCCAGCTAAAGAAATAATTGCACCAACAATTGACCATATATCAACTCTTTCTTTGAGTAAGAAAATAGATAAAGCTAAAGCTAGGGGTGGTTCAATACGTCCAATTAAAACTACATTCGTAACCATAGTCAAATCCAGTGCCATAAAAATTAAAGCTGGTGCAATTGCCCCTGAGAGAATAGCCGCAGCACCCATATTCAGCCAATTTTGTCCAGAAATTTGTTTGAGGTTAGGAATATTCAATTGTCGATAATAGACAAGAAGTAGCATTAGTAAGGCACAAATATTGCCAACAAACAAAAGATTGCAAAAGGAAATAGGATTCCTGCCATTAATTAAATTTTGTTCACCCAATTCTGTGAGTTGACGTGTGACTGCGTTAGCAGCACCAAAAATCAGGATAGCTAACCATAGATAGATTTTTCCTGGAGTTCTACTAATTAAATTAGATGCTTTAGTTCTAATTTCAGTCATAATTTCGTCTAAATTATTGTGACATTAAGGACATCTTAAATTAAATAAATGCATCAAAAAACAAAAACCTGAATTTTACAGATTTTATTGTCCGAATCCTGATAAATCATATCAATTCTATTCTCACCTCCAACCCCTCTCCCTATTGGAATATCACTGGTATATTGGGTGTAAGACCCTTGATTTACCGATGAATTGTCTTCTCTTGAACCTAGCATTGCTAGGTATCTACATCTAGTGCTTTGTCCCATTAGTTTTGATGGCTAGTTTTATAGTCATATTTATATGACTTTGACTATTAGACTGGGACTTATAGTCCCAGGTGGGTGTGATGGAAACCCCATCATATTTTATGGGACAAACCACTAGTAGAAGAACGAAAAATCATGACGTGAGGGGTAACCTCCCTGATTCACCACCGGTATCCTATTGAAAGAGGTAAAAAAGACAATGGGGTAATTACAGTGATTTTCAGGTAAATAGACCACGCTGTAGTAGGGGTTTAGCAATGCGCTTTACCCCTACGATGGATGTGGTTTAAATAGATGAAAATTGCTGTAATTAGCCAGACTTATCCACTATCAGTGAATTTGCAAAGGCATAAATTAAAATCAGATTAAAAATATACCGAAAACCCAGGACAAATTTTCAACATCTTCTCAGCTTAGATTAATTTTTTTATCGGTAACAGGTTTTAGAGTGTACTCATAGACGAATTTGAATCAACTCCACCATGAAATTTCAATCTTTACTAGTTCTAAGTATTGCTACCCTGTTAACCGTAGGTTGTGCTAAAGAAGGTATCTCCAAGGAAACACAGACTCCCCCACAGACTGCGACAACCCCCACAAACCTAGTTGCTAGTTCTATTTCCCAGTCTGGACAATTCAGAGATGGAGAACACCCAACCCGAGGAATGGTGAAGATAATAACAGAAAATGGGCAACGTTATTTAGAATTTGATAGCAATTTTAAAACTGATAGCGGTCCCGATTTATTCGTCATTCTCCATAATTCTCAGACTGTTCCCACATATAACATTAAAGAAAAAGATTACCTTAGCATTGCTCGTTTAAAAAAGACTAGTGGTACTCAACGCTACGCTATCCCTAACAACGTAGACTTGACAAAATTTTCATCTGTAGCAGTATGGTGCCGCAAGTTCAATGCTACCTTCGGTTACGCTCCTTTACAGGTATAGTTACAAAATATAGCAAAGGGCAAGGTATATTTACAAAAAATTTCATCAAGTAAATTTTTAACTAAATTCCTGCCCTAAAAAGGATAATACTATTGCAGTCAATTAGGTTGTGCAAACAAGTATTTTATGGAACTTACAGATTTTCTTAGTCTCATTCATCCAGCCATCGCAGTTATTTTCGTATTTCCACTAATAGGAAATGTGGCAAATTTAGCTTGGCAGGCCCGTCAGCGTCGCTTGCAAACTGCCAATAAGGGTAAAAGCAAAATTCCCCCTGTATCCGGTCCGGAACATAGACGATTAGGAGAATGGCTAACTGGTGCAGTTGTGGGATTAACTTTGCTAGGATTAGCATACCCTATTGGTAAAAATATTATCAAAAATCAATTATGGTCTCAAAAACCTTTTGAGTTTGTTTTTATTTTGTTAATATTTGCAGCCACTATCATATCCTTAGTATTTCTTTATAAAGCAAGGCAGAAGCTATGGAGAGGAATTTTTGCCACTTTAACTGGTGCTGGTTTAGTAATTCTTGGTTCTCAGGATGGAGTATTTCGTCGCACAGATGAATGGTATTGGTCTCATTACTATTATGGGATTACTGCGGCACTGCTAATGGTTTTTTCTTTAGCAATTATCCAAGAAATTTATCGAGACCGGTCGAATAATTGGCGCATCATTCATACAATTTTGAATTGCATTGCCTTGCTACTATTTATTGGTCAAGGAATGACAGGAACGCGAGATTTACTAGAAATTCCCCTTAGTTGGCAGGAATCTTACGTTTACCAGTGCAACTTTGCTAATAAAACTTGTCCCACACCCAATTCTCAAACACCAAAGTGAAGCACATAAACAACATTTTACGTAAAATAGATCCCTTATCATTACGATTTCGCTTAACTATTGGCATCGCTGCATTTTCTGCTGTGGGATTAGGTGGTCTTGCCATCTGGACAAGTTGGAAGATGCAGCATATTTTGATTGATAGTCACAAGCAAAGTATTGAACAACTTGCTAGTACTTTGCCCAGGGATGTACAAGTTTATAGTGAGATGTTGCCACTACAAAAGTCCCTAGAAAAAGCAGTTAGTAGTTTAAGTAATACCAACACATTATTATGGGTAACAAGTACAAAAAAGAAAATTTTAGTTAAATCAAACAGTTTTAATGCAACTGACAATTCTATAGCATCTAAACTGTTTTCTCTAACTGAGATGCCACTCAAACCCAAGGTATCTAAAATAGACAAACGCTACTATATTGTCTGTAGTGATTCTCTAGAAATTAAGGGTAAAAAAATCGGCGAACTCTCAATAGCACATGATATTACCAGGGAACAAACAATGTTTGTCGCAATGGTGCAAAATTTGACTATTGCCAGCATTTTGGTAATTGTTGCTATTTCCGGGACGATTGCATTTTATATCAAACGTTCTCTGCAACCCCTGCGGGAGTTAAGCCAAATGACGGAAGTAATTTCTGCCCAAGATTTAGGAAAGGCACATTTATATTTAGAAAATGCACCTAGCGAGGTTAAAGAGTTAGCCCAAACCTGTAATATGATGTTATCTCGTCTCTCCCAATCTTGGGAACAAGAACGACAATTTGTCAGTAATGTTTCCCATGAATTACGTACACCACTCACCATCGTCAATGGCTATTTACAAAGCGTATTGCGTCGGCAGCAAAACTTAACGGAAACTCAAAAAGAAGCTTTAGAAACAGCATCTTTAGAAGCTGAACGTACTATCAGACTTTTACAAGATTTACTCGATTTAGCACGAGCAGATAGTGGTTATTTACATTTTACTATCAAGCCGTTTGTACTGAATAATTTGGTACAAGAAGTTCTAAAAATGGCAGATAAATATACAGAAAGGAAGATTTATATAGAAGGGGGAAATAAACCAATTAAAATCAAAGCAGACTACAATCGGTTGCAACAAGTATTACTAAATTTAATTGATAATGCTGTCAAATATTCCCCAGCACATACACCAATAATCATAAAATTAAACCACCTGCAAGAACAAGCAATAATTCAAATTTGCGACCAGGGTGAAGGTATACCTTTACAACACCAATCACGTATTTTTGAAAGATTTTACCGTGTAGATGAATCCCGCAGTAATGCCACTGGTGGAACTGGCTTAGGTTTATCTATTGTGAAGACACTTGTTGATGGTATGGGTGGCAGTGTAGGAGTATGTTCAAAATTGGGAGAAGGAAGCGTATTTTCTGTTACTTTACCCCTATATAAGTAGATGTAGATGTAGGGTGCGTTATGGGTTTAGTCTAACGCACCATCCTGTAAAGGTTATGTTACTTAAGGGACTTACAAATAAATTTAAGAAGTTTATTCTTTTCCCATCTACCCAATAAAAAAAGCTTAAGTTAGAAAATTAATATAGCGCTTCCTAATCTGCTGAAGTACAAAAGGGCAGGCAAGGATGCCTACCCCACAATAATTTTAGTAATTTCATATGTACTTCACCAGACTGAGAAAAGCTATAATATTAAAATTACAATGTTATTAAGTTAAGTAAACAGTGTAATACAAATTATATAACATTGAGAATTAAGCTAGTAAGTGAACTGTGAGAATAATTTTTAAAAGCTGTTTGAGACCGACTGTAACGGAATGGAGCGAAGCGAAATGGAGTGGAAGGAGTGTCGAAAACAGCACCAGGGGGGTATGGGGAGAGAAATCCCCCCATATAAATAACATGAGCGATCAGCTCATTCGATCTAATTTCTAATTTACTTAAAAATAAATTTTTATTTTTATTCCTACTTCTTTAATTTTCCATTTGCCAGTATCGAAGTTGTAATCAGGTTTTACATAAGGCAACCATTTTATACTCGTGTCCCCTCCTATAATGTTATCTAGTGATGATTCAGACAATTCTTCAAAGTTTGATTCAATTGGTTTAAGATCAGAAATTTTAATAGTACTCATTTCAAAAAACACTTACACAATAGTTTTCTAAGCGTTTAGTATAACAAAAGATCCCAAAATTTGATAGTGGTACAGGCATCCTTGCCTGTATGAGGTGCAGGCAGGGATGCCTATCCCACAATATGGGATAGTTTATTTCTTGGTATTCCCTAACACACTGGAAAGCACCTGGGTTAAAAACCTCGACAGCGCGTGGGAGCATCCCAATTTTTAGGCAATACCCTGTAAGGGTATCGCTACAAGAACAAAGCCTGCCTTCGCAGGCTAAATAAACTTTTATAGCCTGCGAAGGCAGGCTTTGATCGTATAGCCCCATCCTTTAGGGTAAGGGCTTTTTCAAAAATTGGGATGCTCCCCAGCGTGTTGCGGTGAGTCCATCCTTGTGTGTCGCTTTTCGTCACGCTAAAGTAGATGTAGATGTAGATGTAGATGTAGATGTAGATGTAGATGTAGATGTAGATGTAGATGTAGATGTAGGGTGCGTTATGGGTTTAGTCTAACGCACCATCCTGTAAAGGTTATGTTACTTGAGCCAAGCTGTTTTATCCTAATATCTGTACAACTTCCTCAGGGGTTAATACAGAAGCAGTATTCCACCCAGAACCGCCAACAGTTCGTCTTCCTCCCCAACCTTCAACATGGGCATCTTTTAGCCTTTCTGCCTTTGTTAAACTTGCAAATACCCCAGCAGTAAAGTCAAGGTTACGGGTTTGGGGATGACCAGGTAGACAACCAAGAGTATATTGGGTTCCACCATACTTATGTTCCCGGATAACTAGAGTTTCTGGACGTAGCTTTTTGATATCATCTACCAAAATCCCAATGGCTTGATGAAATGCCCTCGGATCTACATATCGCCCAATTTCTTTGAGATTGCAAACGGCAACATCGCCACCGGATGTAGGTATAAACTGAATCCGACCTTCTTTAATCAAATTCTGAGCATCTGTTTTCAAACTCTGCAAATAACCGTCCGCTTCCCCCTGCTCTCCGGGCCAGGTACAATTACCTTTAGCTGCTGCCATTAGCCATTCTGTACTGCGTTGGAATGCCTCAGACATATAATGTTGCCAATCCACCATAGACCATGCATTCCTGTCCAAGGGTAATTGCAGTTCAGCACAGATATCTGCACCAACAGTCCGCAGTCCAGCCACCACTTTAAAAGCAAATTCAGCCAAATAACTCAGTTCTTCTGGTACCATCAGATGGTCACAATCCCAGGCGATCGCCCGTAATTTATCCACTATCTCCTGGGAAGAGAGGACATCACGCTGTAATTGCACCCAAGCTGCAGCACAGCAAGCATCTGCATCCACTTGTGGAGTAACTAGACAGGGTGGGTATTCTGTGGCGAAATCCTCGATTAAACTATCCTTAGGCATTGGCATTTCATCAATCTGAATATCAGCACCCTGGGGACGGTGGTGATCCCAATGCAAATCATGGGGACGGGGTATCCAACCAGGAACAGTGCCATCAACCATGATAATTTGGTGGTCTGTGGGGATGCAGCTGATATCTGTAGTTACGAGGTAACGCATAAAATCAAGGAAATTCTAGATGCCTTTGTATCTCTAATCTTGACATTCCCCACCTCAAAACGATAAACCACTATTGGTCTATCCCATTAATTTTGATAGTAAAAATAATCACTTGTGGCACAGGCATCCTTCCCTGACTAATGCACAGGCAGGATGCCTGTGCCACAATTTTTTTAATCCCTACTTTTTTTAACTGGGAATTTTGTTACCCTCAGGTAAAAATATTACCTAGCATTATTTCCTTAGAGGGTGTTTATAAATAAAAGCGTTCATAGCAAAGAAACCGGGTTTCTTTTGGGGTACAGACTCAGATTCTTGATTCTCCACCCATAGAAACCCGGTTTCTAGCCCTCACGAGAGTCCTATATTTCTTTTATAAACACCCTCTTAAAGATTTAAATGTGGTAATAATCATGCTAACCTTAATAATCCTACAGACTTTTTGCCGCTAACACTTTTTCTAACCTGCGGGAGGTCACTCTTACAGGCGTCTAGTGCGTGAGTAAAATATTTAACCATGCCCTCTAAACCCACAATCCAAAGTATATACACTGATGGCGCTTGCACCGGCAACCCTGGTCCCGGTGGTTGGGGTGTCTTAATTTACTTTAGTGACGGTTCCGTTCACGAAATGGGGGATGCATCTGAGCAAACCACCAATAATCGCATGGAAATGCAAGCTGCAATCGCTGCCCTAAAATTCCTCCAGGCATCCGGACAACAAGAACCAATTACTCTCTACACCGATAGCGAGTATCTAATTAACTGCGTTACCAAGTGGGTCAAAGGCTGGAAAAAAAGAGACTGGAAAAAGAAAGACGGTAAACCCGTCCTTAACCAAGACCTATTAAAGCAACTAGACGAACTGAATAACCGCCAAGTTATAAAATGGCAACATGTTCGCGGTCATACTGGTAATCAAGGTAACGAACGCTGTGATGAGATCGCCCGTGCTTTTGCTAGCGGTAAGACCCCATCTTTACAAAATCATCATCCTTCCTTACAAGAAAAAAGTCCGGAAAATGTGGCACAAGTGTCGAATCTTGAAGCAAAGTATACAATAATTAACAAAAATACACACGATAGCAATAATTTTGCATCTGATAACACCATGATAGATTCACAAAATGGCTCTGCTACTGTTTCCGGGGAGGAATTACCGCTTGAGAAAAGAATGTTACAGCTACGTAATTTAGTAGAAACTCTACGTATCGCCGATGAAATTTCCACAAATGGCTATTTAATTACTAGTTCTGAACTAGCAGAACTAATGGATGTCCACGCTAGTGCCGTTACCAGCCGTGGAGATCAGTGGCGCTGGCGCAACTGGATTGTCTCCCGAGTCAGAAGGGAAGGAAATCAAATTCTCTGGGAACTCGAACGGGGCGATTTGCTGGGAGATGATGAGGAGTCACAAAATTAGGACTTAACAATTGTTCCAGACGCGACATATCGCGTCTGTAATAATTCGGACTTATTTATCTCTTTTCTTCCCTACTCCCCCACCTCTCCAACTCAGTTAAATTTATACTCCCTTCCTCGCCACTGCTGGGGTGTACGCAAGGTAGATAAGAAAATACGCACAACTGCTAAGGGGTCAGCCAGAGGGGAAAGCCAAAACAGCCAACCCCATGCAGCCTGTTTACGGTCATAGGAGGGTGCGATCGCTATTGTCATCCCCAAGCGAATTAAAAGCAGGATTACATTTAGCCCCAATAGCAGCAGAGGGGGAGAGACAGACATTGGTAGAGGTAAACAAAACAACAAGTAACTGAGAACCACTAATAGGGGTAAACCCTGTACAGAAGAAAGTAGCCACAAATCACCCCAAATTTGATTGCGGGAGGAGGCATCTTTTAAGTCCAGGCTTCTTCCCCACTCTTTCCAGGTTTCCCTCGCCCCCTCATACATCCGTACTTTTAGCAGTTTTGCCCCGTCTAGGAACCCAACTTTAAAACCAGCAGCAGCAATGTACCTTGCTAAGGTGACATCGTCACAAAATGAACTTTTGGCACTAGTGTAACCACCGACAGATTCTAAAGCAGAACGACGGCATAAAAAGCATTGTCCATTTGCCATCACCCTTTCTGGATGCTCTGAGTTGATACCAGCAGGGTCAAAGCGGTAGAGTAGAGTCATTAACAATGCCGGTTGTAGCCAGCATTCCAGAGGGTATTTAAGAATAAACTGAGGCGAAAGAGAAACTAAGTCATAGCCACCAGCAATTGCTGTCTTTACCAAGCCTGCAACCAAGCCGGGATGGGGTTGGGTATCAGCATCCATACCCAGAAACCATTCGCTAGCTTCAGAGGTCTGCAAAAAGCCGTTATGTAGTGCCCAAGGACGTCCTACCCAGTCTGTGGGTAAAGGATCATCCGTCATCAGTTGAAAACGAGGGTCTTGCTGTTGGACATTTTTAACTAATTCACGGGTACCATCACCGGAATTGCTATCAACCACAATAATTTCCCGGACTTCGTAGCTTTGCAGGCTTAATCCAGCTAATAGAGGACTAATACGTTCAGCTTCATTCAGGGTAGGAACCACCACGCTTACAGTTCCCAAGAGTTCTGGGGTGGGGGTTTGGGGTTGAATAGGAGGATGGCGTCTTGGTCCTTTGAGCAGACGGGACAGGAGAATTGCTGCTGCTGGTACTTGCATTAGTAACAATAACAACGAGATAGCACTTTTAAAGGTGAAAATATCTAACACAGGGAATGGGGAATGGGGAATGGGGAATAGGGAACAGGGAATGGGGAATGGGGAACAGGGAACAGGGAACAAGGAACAGGGAATTCCTCGTTACAAGGTTCTACCTTGTAATTCCTCGTTACAAGGTAGAACCTTGTAATGCATTTTCCTCGTTACAAGGTTCTACCTTGTAATGCATTTTAGGGAGACTGCTGCCTCCCGTTCAGTCTGGAGGCAGAACCTCCTAGGAAGCGTTTCTGGGCTGCTGCCCGGAAAGGAATTAATGCAAGTTTCTAAACACTAGCAGGGGTAGTTTTCGCTATTAGTAATTCTCAACAAACCCTGACAGTCGCTATAATGGGATAATTTGCAACCTGCTGCCTTGGTTTTGAGGCTTGGTGCATTCCCCTGTGTTTATTTCAACGCTGCTTTTAGGGGAGCCATTACAACTTCTTCTGTAGTTGCATTATTAACCTTATTGATTTTCAAGGGGTTTGTTTGCGCTTTCCACCACAGCACCACCGCAGGAATTACACCCAAGAACAAGCCCAGTAATACGGGAATGGAGAATCCAGCAGCTAAACTCATCACAGCTGCAAAGGCAAAATTACTTAAATAAACTATCAAAGGTAAATGAAGTTGAGATTGTTCAATTGAGAGGGGTTGATGTCTCCATAACAGTGCAGCCACCGTCATAAACAAAGCCCCAGTACTGAACCAGCCAGCAAAGTTTTGATATGGCATTCCAAAGAAAGCCCCTGGTTGTTGCCAATACCAGAAGGGAAGAGAAGTTTGGCTCATTGCTGGATCGAGTACCAAATCCCAAGAAGTAAGCAGTAAAGCACCAAAAAATACTGCTCCTAGATGACGTAACCAATTTGGATTTTTGTCCACTTGCAAACCAGCACGGGCTAGCAGGTAAGAAGCACATCCCAGATAAAACCAGGAAAGGGGAATAGTAAAGGGTACCAAACCCCCAATTTTATAACCCAAGCCACTCAAGTAACTATAATGACCAAAAGGAAAACCCGTACTAGTTCCCAGCAGTTCGGCACTTAAGGAAATTAACACCGAAGGCAACAAAAAAGTCAAGGCAGGAATTAACCCCCAATTCCTTTTTACATGCAAAAATACAGCGCTAGCACCCAAAATCATATAAACCACACCACCTCCAGCCATACTCAATTGCATGGCGTTCTGCCCTACCTCCCCGAAATTAGCAATGATAAACTCAGGATGTGGTACCACCACTAGTATTCCTGCTAATCCAAATACTAGGGACAAAATATGACCCGTGAGACATACACGCTCACCTATAACAGCTTGTCTCATATATTCTTTTGACCAGATGTAATATACCGCTACTTTGCTGTTAACAGTTTACAAATGTTTATGATTTTTTTTAACTTTTTTTCACAAAATTCTCCGCAAATTCTCTGTGAGGACAGGGAACAGGGAACAGGGAATAGGGAATATAGCGGTTTTCGGTTGGGTGCAATACAAATTTGACCTCACCCCTTTCCCCTCTCCTTAGTAAGGAGAGGGGTGTCGGTCGGACGGGGTGAGGTTCCCTCGTGTATTGGACTAAAGTGAATCCCCAATTTCATTTTTGGGATTTTTCTTCTAATTGGCTCAACCTGTACTCAAATAGTCGATTTTGAAAGATAATATCCTTGCGAATCAATTGGAGTTCCCCCCGCATCCGCTCTACTTGGCTACCAATGCTGTAGTTTCCGGAAAAAGCTTCTACAAGGGAATGACCTAAAAAGCTAGGTTCTTGCGTACTTAACGTGCTAAATTAATAGTATAGTGCCAAGAAAGTAAAGCTCTAATTTCAAATAGGACTTAAGCAAGCGTCACAAAATAATGGCAACTGGCACACATAGTTAAATGTGATGTAAAAGCTTACAAGCCTTGATTTCATAAGCTTTAGAATCAAATAAACTCTATGTGACAGTTTGAGGGTAAATGTGCCAGTTGCGTAAGTCCTGTTAATACTTTGGTGCAAAATGTGTTAATTAGGAGTTACCTACTTATCAATCCCCCCTAAATTATTAAGGGGCCAAAATCGTAGTATTGCACGACCAATGATATTCTCACGGGGGACAACTCCCCAACAACGGCTATCGTAGCTACTATTACGGTTATCTCCTAATACCAAGTATGAATTAGCTGGTATAGTCTTAGTCTGTGCCAGGAAAGGAGGTTGGGAACCTGAAGTGCAAACCTCCACAGATGTGCGCTGGGAACCAGACAGATAATTCCTTTCGTCCAGGGGTTTATTGTTAATATATACTTTGCCATCCCGAAGTTCTACTGTTTCTCCGGGTAAACCGACAATGCGCTTGATAAAGGCATCTTGGTATTGTTCTTTTTGTAACTCTTGGGTGGGTGAAAATACAATGATATCTCCCCGTTTTGGATCAGAAAAATTATAACCCAATTTATCGACAATAATCTTGTCTGCCTCCCACTGATTGGGAGTACCATGGAGGGTTGGCTCCATAGAACCAGAAGGTATCCAGCGAGCTTCTGCAACAAAAGTACGAATTCCTAGAGCCAGCAAGACACTTAATCCAATGGTTCTTACTAGTTCTGGAATCCAGGAATTATCAGGTTGTTGGCTAGATTTGTTATCAGACACTTGATTTTGCATGAAATAACTCAAGGGAAGGCAAAAGATAGATATATACTATTAATCAACAAAACCCACTTAGGGATACTGTATTTTTTGATTGTAACCTTATAAATTAATTTTCTTAGTAATGTTCCAATGTTGACACAGCATTCACAGTTAAAAATAAAGTTTTTTGTAACAAGTCACAAACAATTATTACAACCAATGCAACCAAGTTGAACCTAGAAGCATACTGTTGTTGTATCTTGATATATTGACAAACTGTTAACCCCATGTCATCTCCTACAAGTTTACTGATTCGTCGTCCTACCATTGTTCTCCCCAATGGTGAGTTAACGATTGGAGACGTGCTAATACGCGATCGCACCATAGTTGAAGTTGGAACAAATATCTCTCCTACAACCTCCACTCAAGAAATTGACGCACAAGGATTAACTTTGTTGCCAGGGGTGATAGATCCCCAGGTACATTTCCGAGAACCAGGGCTAGAACATAAAGAGGACTTATTTACTGCTAGCTGTGCCTGTGCTAAAGGTGGTGTTACTTCCTTCTTGGAAATGCCCAATACCCGTCCCCTTACCATTACCCAACAGGCTCTTGATGACAAGTTGCAACGGGCAGAGAATAAGTGTTTAGTTAATTATGGCTTTTTTATTGGGGCAACCGAGGAAAATCTCCCAGATTTATTAACTGCCAATCCCACCCCAGGGATTAAAGTTTTTATGGGTTCGATGCATGGTCCGTTATTGGTGGATAATCAAGAGGCATTAGAAGCCATATTTTCCCAAGGAAAGCGCTTAATTGCTGTTCACGCCGAAGATAGAACCAGAATCGAACAACGCCGTCAGGAGTTTGCTAACATTCACAATCCGGCGATTCACTCCCAAATTCAAGATAATCAAGCCGCACTCATCGCCACCAAACGAGCCTTAAATCTTTCTCAAAAATATCAGCGTCGCTTACATATTCTGCATATGTCCACCGCAGAGGAAGCAGAGTTACTGCGGTCAGATAAACCTAGTTGGGTAACCGCAGAGGTTACACCCCAGCATTTATTATTAAATACTGGTGCTTATGAAACAATTGGTAGCTGGGCACAAATGAATCCTCCTTTGCGATCGCCCCACGATAACGAGGTACTTTGGCAAGCTTTATTAGATGGAGTAATTGATTTTATCGCCACGGATCACGCACCCCATACCTTGGAAGAAAAAGCCAAAGAATATCCCAATACACCTTCGGGAATGCCTGGAGTGGAAACTTCCCTAGCTTTAATGTTAACAGCAGCCATGGAGGGACGCTGTACCCTAGCACAAGTGGTAAACTGGATGTCAACCGCTGTGGCTAAGAGTTATGGTATTGCCAATAAAGGTGCGATCGCTTCCGGTTATGATGCGGATTTAGTATTGGTAGATTTGAATACCTACCGCCCAGTTTTACGCCAAGAACTCTTAACTAAGTGTGGTTGGAGTCCTTTTGAAGGCTGGAATCTGACGGGATGGGCAGTAATGACAATTGTTGGCGGTCAAATTGTTTATGAAAAAGGTAGAGTAAACACTGAAGTTCGAGGTCAGGCTTTACAATTTTCAAATCAATTGTTGTGAATAGACCTCTGGGAAAATTAAATATGGGTCAGCTACAACCCTTGTAGAGATGTAAAATTTTACGTCTCTACATTTTTTTCCAACAGAACACCCTAGATCAAATTTATATTTCTTCATATATATTGAATTTTTCTCGCCGACTTACTTAGCGTCTGCCTCGGTTAATTGCGGTGATGCAAGATATCAGTTGTGACACGCGGCTTTAGTCCTGTTTTAGTAAGGGTGAGGTTTTATATTTACAGGACTTACGATACTGTCACAATTGGTAGCTGGTGCGTGGGGTCGGAAGTCTTATTTCTACCTTCACATCGTTTCGTACCGTCACACACCCTACAAGAAAAAATGTGCCAGTTACGTAAGTCCTAATTTAATTAGACTTATTTACTTATTAGTTTTTTTATCGGTAAAAGTTTATTTCAATTAATTTATCTCATTAATAAATAATCATTTAATTTTTTATGTAAATTAACTCCTTAATCTGGGAACACTAAACAAGGGAGAAAGTTAGATAACTTACAAAAAAAAAATAAGTTGTTGAGCTGTTCTCAAATAGGTTTATTAACTGAATTATCCGGATTTATGTTCTTAGCAACTGAAAAGAATAAAACCAGAACTATCAATATGCAATCAGGAGGAATCGTGCAATTTTAATCATTGGATAAAAAATATAAGTAATTCTCTAATTCTTGGCATTTTTATCTGCAATATTACTGAGGTTATAACTTAGACAGCAATCAAAATAGCAGATGTCAATGCTGGATATATTTTCTTTTGAAAACAAGATTTAACAAAAGTAAAATCATAAGTGGTGCAATCAAATGCAAATTTTACATAATCTAGTTGACGAACGCGGTAGCGGCAGATAGAAATGGAAGCATCCTACACTAACTCCTAACTCCTCTCCCAATGGGGGAGAGGGACAAGGAGAGTGGAGAAGAGGGGGAACCATCGCAATTTTTCAAAAACATGCGGTAGTGCGGACATCTTGTCCCCTTTACATACACAGGAGACAGGATTTCCGCAACGCCGAAATTCAAATTTCAACTATCGATAATCTGGCAGTTATTAGTTTCAAAAGCTGCTAAAATAGCCTCCGGTAAAGTGCAATTGTAAGGCATAATTTCTGCTTGACGAGTGCCTTCATCTCTATGGGTTAAACGTACACTGAGATAACTATCTGGTTTATAAGGCATCCGTTCTGCCCACTCAATTGCTACTATTCCGGGTATGACCTCAAAACCCTCCCAGTAGTTTTCTAGGTTTAATGCTACCACTTCTTGGGGTTCTAAACGATATAAATCTAAGTGGTAAAGGGGGATACGTCCTTGAGTATACTCATTAATCAGAGTGAAAGTGGGACTAACAATGCCTTCGGTGATACCTAAACCTGTACCGATACCTTGTACCAAGGTAGTTTTGCCAGCGCCTAAGTCTCCTGAGAGTAAAATTACACTACTAGCATCCAGTAATTTACCTAAAATTATCCCTAAGTTGCCTGTGGCTTCTGCATTTGCAAGGGCAATTTTAATCATTGGTTCAGCCCTGATATCAAGTTCGATTAATTATTTAACACATGGTTGATCAGCTGTTGCACATTTAATTTGCATTTTTGTGCGGGCAGGGATGCCCACCCCACAAGGAATACAATAATTTAGAGTATATAGATTAGATGCGGTTTAGCTGATGTATTGGTAAATTTTAAACCATTACCCATTACCCATTACCCATTACCAAATTTTGATTGTTAAATGGGTCAGTTTTAAATTAAGTAATCCGACAAAATTAACATTGACTGTTGAGACAAGGAAACTCTTAACAGTAAGGGATTGAGCATTTTTACATTTCTTAACTCAGTCACCAAAATTTATCTTCAGGTAGTTCTTTATTTTCTTTTTACAGTTTTACTGTACCACCGCAGGAGTACTCCTGCCAGCTGTGGGGGATCGTGACGGACGCATCCTGTTTCATCTTCAGACATGACATTAGCTAAAACAATTCGCCGTCCTAGTTTAGCTACTTCTTCCCTATCTAGAAATACGGGATGGGAATTTTGTTTAGCGTAACGCATAAGTGCCCGGGATGAAGGGGGTTTTTTTTGTACCAGAACCCCATTAAATAATGGTCTACCGCAAGCCACATCAATTGCTTTAATATGGTCAGCAACAGAGTAACCTTGGGTTTCTCCGGGCTGCGTCATAATATTACACACGTAAATCTTGGGTACAGTGGAAGCTGCGATCGCATCAGCAATTTCCGGTACTAAGAGATTGGGAATAACGCTGGTATAAAGGCTACCAGGACCCATAATAATGTAATCAGCTTCTTTGAGTGCTTTAATAGCTGCTGGTAAAGCTGGGGGACAAGCAGGATGACAGCCGATATTGACAATAGTACCCCCTGCTTCAGTGATACTCGATTCTCCTTCAATATGGCGACCATCGGCTAAATCTGCCCAGAGGCGAACATCACTCAAGGTTGCTGGTAGTACTTGTCCTCGGATGGCAAGTACTTTGGAACTGGCGGCAACGGCTCGTTCTAAATCCCCCGTAATTTCACTCATTGCCGTTAAAAATAAGTTACCAAAACTATGTCCAGTTAAGCCATCGCCAGCACGAAAGCGGTACTGAAATAACTCAGTTAGTAATTTTTCTTCATCAGCCAATGCAGCCAAGCAGTTGCGAATATCCCCTGGTGGGAGGACACCAAATTCCTGGCGTAAGCGTCCAGAAGAACCACCATCATCGGCTACGGTGACGATGGCGGTAATATTGGCGCTGTAGGCTTTGAGTCCCCGCAGCAAGGTCGAAAGTCCCGTACCCCCACCAATCACCACAATTTTAGGTCCCCGGTATAAGCGACGATGTGCCAGCAGTAGATCAACCAGTTCCGCATCTCCTTCTGATCGCAGTACTTCAGTAATTGAACCGACAGTGCGGGTTTGTCCCCAAAGGAGCAACAGTAAACCCAACAGGATGACAATTGGTCCGCTGATATAGTAGGGTACTGCATTAGTGATGAATTGCAGAACCTTTTTGAGAAATTGAATCGTCCAATAAATTGGTGTTAACCTAATCGAAATAGCCAAGCCTAAACCCGCTAGCACTACACCCCCGATACTAATTAGCAACCAGCGTTTTACCGATAGTCCGGGAGATAGCCACTTAAACCATTGGTTTAACCGATGGCGAGTGTGACTTCGTGACTGCTTTTGCAGGGCACTGAGGGCTTGCTTGAAAAAACCTATAGAAGACATACCTGATTTTGAGCAGTGGTACAAACAACGATTAACAGAAAATGTACACCACCTGACTAAAGTACTAGGTTTGGAATTATTACATCTCTAATTTCTATTAGAGCAAAACTACTTACTTAAAGTTGCCAATCTGCCAAATATCAACGTGTGTTTTTATACTATTAACTATACTATCTATGGGATTAGCCAGTAAAAATTTCCTTGCTAGGATGATATAAAAGTTAATGAAAAAGGTAATTTTGGGGATAGATCCAGGGCTGGCAATTGTAGGATTTGGAGCAATTAGCTGTAAGTCCAATTCTCAACAGTCAGGACAATTTTCCGTGAATATGCTTGATTTTGGCGTGATTACTACATCATCAGATACGGAGATGGGACAGCGGCTGTGTACCTTATACGATGACTTGCATACGGTGATTGGGGAGTTTAAACCCGATTTAGTAGCAATCGAAAAATTATTCTTTTATCGCATGGGAAATACTATTTTAGTCGCTCAAGCACGGGGTGTCATCATGTTAGTATTGGCGCAGCATAATTTACCCTATGTGGAGTTTACCCCAGGACAGATTAAACAAGCTTTAACGGGGTATGGAAATGCGGAAAAATACGAAGTTCAAGAAGCGGTAGCGCGGGAGTTGGATTTGGATGAGATTCCTAAGCCGGATGATGCTGCGGATGCTTTAGCAGTGGGGTTGACGGCGTTATTTCAAGCTTGAGTTTGTATGGCGACAGACATATTGGGTGAAGTACCCACAGACTCCGCTTACGCTACGTCTTGGGCTTCGCGTCTCGCTCGCCGTTGCTCCGTTGGGTATCCCAAAAAAATGGGTATCCGGAACTAAATCCGGTCTGAGTCTTACACAGCGTCTCTGGCATTTCTGCCTTTATCCCCTCGGTGGGGGAACCCGCGCAGCCGCCC
>JASJCY010000119.1 GCA_030065825.1 Nostocaceae cyanobacterium
GAGTACCCCAACGCCAGTTCACTCAACGCGGGAAACCCGCGCACGTGACTGGCTCCGCAACGCGCTGCTCTCTACCCCACAATAATTTTAGTAATTTCATCTGTACTTCACCAGACTGAGAAAAGCTATAAAATATACAAGTAGGTCGGTACAAATAAAGCGAACCTGTTCCCTCTCTTGAAAAGTTGCTCATGGGGGAAACCCCCAAGACCGCACTTTTCGCTGTTCCCTCTCTTGAAAAGTTGCTCATGGGGGAAACCCCCAAGACCGCACTTTTCGCTGTTCCCTGTGTTTCTTAGGAGTTAAGGTAAACTAGCTTCTGAAACATTTAGGGATTTTGTGGTTTCAGTGGCAGATTCTTCTTCGCCAGAATTTGCGGCTTTCTCTTCGTTTTCACGATTATCGTTATTCGGATTAGGAAGACGCACAGCAGTTAAAGCAGTTTTAATCACGACAGCCGTAGGAACTGCCACAATCACGCCCAAAAGTCCACCAATTCTTGCCCCTGTCAATACAGAGATTAGTACCCACACGGGGTTTAAGCCAGTAAAACTACCTAAGATGCGGGGAGCAATTAAGTTTTCGAGAATTTGTTGGACGATGATAGCCGCACTTACAACCCTTGCCCCCATCCAAAAATCTTGCAGTGCGACAAGGAAGGTAGTCAGAGCAATACCCACAGAACCCCCAAAGGGTACAAGTGCCATAATCCCAATTGTTAAACCAAATAACAGCCCAAAAGGCACTTTTAGCCACAAAAATATCGGAATCAAGGCTGATGCCATACAGACAGATAAAATCAGCTGAGAAAGGAAGAAATTTTGAAAGCTCAGACGTACTGTTTCTGTAAAAGGTTCACGAAATGGACGTGGTAGCCAATTTACCAAACTCATCCATAATTCATCTCCGTGCTGGAGGAGATAAAAAGTTAAAACCATAGTTAAGACAAAATCTAACAGGCTAGTGAATGTCACCACCGCCAGATTTAGCACCTGCCCAGCGATCGCCTGTAATTGTCCCTTGACGCGGTCATTAATTTGCACTAACAAAGCATCAAGATTTATCGGTAAGCCCAGGTTGTCTGCTTTCTCGTTTAGTATCATTAATTGAGAACGTCCGGAGTCAATTAAATCCGGCAAACGCATCACCAGTTGTTGTGCCTGGGTTAAGGCAAGGGGAAACAGTGTAACACCTAATGCCAATAAAATGGATAAAGCTAGTAAAAATACTAAGATAGCTACTGGCTGGCGCTTGGCACCATTATGTTCCATCCAACTGACGGGATAGTTGAGCAAAAATGCTAAAACTGATGCTCCAACTAAAATCACAATCAGTGAATGAAAGTAATTAAACATTACTGATAGTGCCCAACCATTGAGCACCAACAAGGGAGCGAAGAAAACTATCGCGGCTATTTGGGCTGTGGGTGCGAGTGTTTGCCACCACTCAATGAGCTTGCCTGTCTGCATTTTCAGCCGATTGCGGAATATAAAAAAGAGGAATTGAATTGCTGTTTTACAGCTTATTGTCTTTGGCTACATCAAGGTTATTCGTCTCCCTAGTTAAGGATGACGACTGAATTGGGAAACATAGAGTTAGGAGGCGCACAGTAGGGGCGCAAACCTTGCGTCCAAGAGTTATAAATTCTAGAAACGCGATATATCGCGTCTGTAGAGGAGGCGCAGAATTAGGGGTTATAATCCCCCAATCTACTCTTTGGGATGCTCTAGGCGCTAGGAGAAGCCGCTCTAGTGACTTATATGTCTGTGTATTCCCCATTGCCCATTCCCCATTTACCATTTCATCCCTGATGTACGCAGTTTATAAGCGCATAGTTATATATGAAGAATCTTGAAATAGTTGACAATTATCCAACCACTAAAGACCCAGCTAACTCTAAGATACATCTTGTTTGGTATTTGATTCCGGTAATTGGCTTCTTTCCATCTCTGTGGACTCTCTATCGTCGTCAGGGAAGCCGGGAACAATTAACTACTAGTCGCCTGTCAGTTATTTTGGCACTTACTTGGCTGTTGGGAAATTTCTTGTTCACAATTGGGGCAGCAACTACTTCTGAATTGTTTACGCTGCGTCTACTCCTCCTCAATACTTTTCTCACCTCTGGTTACTTTGTAGTTAGTGTCTGGCTAATAGTTCGTACAGTTAGGGGTAAATCTGGACGTTTACCAGGATTTAGCAGCTTTGCCGAGGAGTTTTGTGACAAGCATTTGTCTTAATCTTCTTTTAACTTGGCTGTACAGTAGTTATACCTAAATTACATAATATTCCTGTTTGAGACTGGTCAAATCGGCTTTAATATTGCCATACTTCTATCAAAAGTATCCTCAAGGGGGAAAAATTAGGGAAAATACTGCTACAAATGTTGTGGTTAAAGCTAAAGTACAACGATTAGCTCTGCTAATTATAAGTTAACTATTAAGGATCGATTTATCCGCCATCTGTTAGCGGGTTAATCGGATTTTATAAGTAAGTGTGAGGAAACCAGTGACGACTCAAAAAACTTCAGTGGATAATTCCGATACAGTAAAAGTACCAGATCCTCAGAACAAAAATTCCCAGAACTCTAAATCTGGACGTTGGCTATGGTTTTGGATGGGAATGGGTGGTATTGCCATGGTATCGGCAACAGCAGGGGCACTATTGGCGGTTTCTTTAACAGGCACACCGTTGATGCAGGCAAAGCTGAGTCAAGATGAAGCGGCTGTTTTTGAACAAGGTCGTATTTCTGGCAGTGGACTCAAATTCTCGGAATTAACCCGTCCTGTAAATATTTTAGTTATGGGAATGAGTGTGCTGCCCCCAGATGTCCACCATGCTCCTGAAGAAACCCAAAAACTCGGATACCTTCCCCAGGTAAATTCTTTTGATGGTCTTGCTGATGTTATAATGTTAATCCGCTTCGACCCAGAGCGAAAAAAATTAGTCATGCTTTCTATCCCCAGAGATACACGTACCAGAATAGAAGGGCATGGTATCCAAAAAATCAATGCAGCCAACCGGGAAGGTGGACCAGCTCTAAGTGCCAAAACAGTCAGTAATCTCTTGGAAGGAGTGGGTATTGACCGCTACATGAGAATTAACGTTTTAGGAGTGGGCAAGCTGATCGATGCTTTAGGTGGGGTTACAGTTTACGTCCCTAAAGACATGAAATACCAAGATGATTCCCAGCACCTTTATATTAATTTAAAGGCAGGCAAGCAACATCTAAACGGGGATAAAGCACTACAACTGTTACGATTTCGTCGTGATAACCTAGGAGATATTGGTCGCATTCAACGCCAACAAATGGTAATCAGAGCGTTGATGGAACAAGCCCTCAACCCAGCTACTCTTGCTCAAGCCCCTAAAATTCTCAACGTAGTCAAAGAAAATATCGATACCAATTTGACAGTAGAAGAATTAATGGCATTGGTAGCTTTTGGAGTGCGAACCAATCGGTCTAATATGCAAATGTTAATGATTCCCGGTCGGTTTAGCAAACCAAAAAAGTATAAGGCTAGCTATTGGCTACCAGACAAGGATAGCATCCCCAAAATCATGTCTCAATATTTTGATGTATCATCTGAGGATGTATATAAAGTAACAAGACGTTCGTCCCTGCGGATTGCGATTCAAGATGGTACTGGCGAAGATAATACTAACCTGCGTCGATTAATTAGAATGCTACGTAGGGCTGGCTATAGAAATGTTTATATTGCTCGACATAGGGGTCAACCTTTAGATGTTACTCGCATTATTGCCCAAAGAGGAGATGGTAACAGCGCTGAATCTATCCGTAATGAATTGGGATTTGGAGAAGTGCGCATAGAAAGCACTGGTCATATTAATTCCGATATTAGCATCCAAGTGGGTCAAGATTGGTTACGTCAACAAGAAATGTTGAATAATCCTGTTGCTCCTGATTTCTCACAGAGGTAATGGGTAATGGGTAATGGGTAATAGGTAATGGGAAGATTGATAACTCCAAACTCCGCGCTTCCAAACTCCTAACTTCTAACTCCCTTCAAGATCCAATCTTTTAAAATCGGATTCACTAACTCAGGAACTTCATCCTGGGGACAATGCCCTACTCCTGACAACGGTATAAACTTTTGCACTTGTGGGAAATTACTTAACTCTCTACCTAGGTACACTGGTTCCCAAGGATCTGCTGTTCCCCAGAGGATAATTGCCGGACAAGGTAACAACGGTAACAAGTCTTCAGGTAAAGGTCCGCAAGAATAAGCTGTAAAGGCTAGAAAGACATCCGCTGCTCCAGGATCGTAAGTTGGTGCGGTGAGCATATCCACCAGCTCATCTGTTACTGCTTCTGGATTGGAATAAGCTTTGAGCAAAATTTTTCGTACTGTTTTGGCTTGGGCAATTTGATGGAAAAAAAACTTGCCAATGGGCTTGATTGTAAGTAACTTTTGCAACAAAGGCGCTCCTGTACGACGATACCAAGGTAGAGTGGAGCGTTTGCGTTCGTGTAACAATCTTAGCGAACAGTTGAGTAATGCTACTCCTAAAGTCATATCTGGCTTACTCACCGCTGCTTGCATAGCCACAATACAACCAATGGAATTTCCCACTAAAAAAGCAGGTTCACCCACAACTTCATGGCAAAAATCGATAATTTGCTGTCCCCAAGTTTCCATAGTGTAGGCAATTTGCTCCCCAGGTTTGGGTTTAGCGGAAGCACCAAAGCCAATTAAATCTAGAGCATAAACGCGGCAATTTTCAGCCAGAACAGGAATATTTTTCCGCCAGTGTCCCCAAGAAGCACCAAAGCCATGTACTAAGATAACAGCCGGACCTGTGGTTCCTTGGGTTTGATAGCAGATAGAAAAACCTTGCCAAATCCAAGTTTTTGTCGAGTTAGTTACTGTAATCGAACTGGATGTACTCATAGATGTACTCATATCAGTTAGGAGTATAAACGCGTAGCCGCTACTTGTAGACTACAATTATCATTTATTCCACAGCCACCACCTTGTCAAGGCGCAATAGTAGAACTCTTGCAGTCCGCATCAGTTTTAGTATTCCCTGTTCCCCATTCCCTATTCCCTATTCCCTATTCCCTATTCCATATTCCCTATTCCCTATTCCCAACTTCTGCAAAAAGTGAAGAAGCACACATCTTGCACCTGGGTTAAAAACCGGGTTTCTTGAGAATGACTAATGTTGAAAGCCTAAATTTTGCGTTTAGAAACCCCGGCAGTCGCTTTAAGCCGGGGAACCCGTCCAACGCGCTGCCTCGCTTTTTCTGGTCTTGCCCTTGAATGGTGCAAGATATGACGAAGCGATCACCTGAGTAAGATTCAGTAGTTTCCCAATTTACGGCAGCCAAATTACTCCCTAAAATGAGTTCATATTTAAGTATAAGTATGCGGTGGTTGGAGACACAAAAATGACGCTGAATTTGACTCTTGTTTCTTGTTCCTAGTTCCTTTGAGGCAGAGATGATGAATATACTAGAAATAATTGATACGACCATAGGGAGCTATGCACCAGATTTTGAACTGCCAGGAATAGATCAGCAAGTACACCATCTCAGTCGTTATCTAGATAAATTCCAAGGAGTCGGCGTCATTTTCATGTGCAACCGCTGCCCTTATGTCAAGTTATACCTAAACAGGCTCAAAAACATTCAATTGGAATTTGCCTCCATGGACTTTACTTTGATTGGAATTAATGGTAATAATTTCCAGTTGAAATCAATGGAAAGCCTTGCCAATATGAAAGCTTTTGCTGGGGAACACGCATTGAACTTCCCTTACCTGTGGGATTCAACCCAAGATGTAACACGCAGTTTCGGCGCTCGTAAAATCCCAATGGCTTTCTTAATAGATAGAAACGGCGTAATTCGCTACAAAGGACAAATTGACGATCGCCCCCACAATCCTAACTCTGTCAGCAAATATTATTTTAAAAATGCGATCTCTTCAATGTTAAGAGGTGATAAAATCCAGCTTCAAGAGACGGAAACTGTTGGCACATCTTTAATCTGGCGAAACTAGAGACAGATAGACAGTGTACTGTTATCTTAAATTGGAGGTCATTGCAAATTTCTGATCGAGCTCAACTTCATGGGAACACATTACCGACGGGTTTTACTTAAATTAAGCGGTGAAGCCTTGATGGGCAACATGGGCTATGGAATTGATCCAGAAGTGGTCAAAGAAATAGCCAAAGAAGTAGCAGAGGTAGTAGCCACTGGTATTCAAATTGCGATCGTCGTTGGAGGTGGAAATATTTTTCGTGGCGTCAAAGCGGCGTCGGCAGGAATGGATAGGGCAAGTGCTGACTACATCGGTATGATTGCCACGGTAATGAATGCCATGACGCTGCAAGAAGCCCTAGAACGAATAGGGGTACAGACAAGAGTACAAACAGCCATCGCTATGCAAGAAATAGCAGAACCCTATATCCGTCGTCGCGCCATCCGTCACCTAGAAAAAGGACGGGTGGTTATTTTTGGTGCAGGTTCCGGTAATCCGTTTTTTACCACCGACACCACCGCAGCTTTAAGGGCAGCAGAAATTGACGCTGAAGTCATTTTTAAAGCCACTAAAGTAGATGGAATCTACGATGCCGATCCAGAAAAACACCCTAATGCTAAACGTTACCAGAGTCTTACTTACTCCCATGTTTTAGCAAAAGATTTGCGAGTCATGGACAGTACTGCGATCGCTTTGTGTAAAGAAAATAATATTCCAATTCTTGTATTTGACTTAACTACACGGGGTAACATCCACCGCGCAGTTATGGGAGAATCTATTGGGACGCTTGTGGGAGGTTCTTGTGAAATTATCTGAAGCTGAGAGTACAATGCAAAAGACCATTGATGCGACTCAACGGGCTTTTAATACAATTCGCACTGGTCGCGCCAATGCAAGTCTACTTGATAAGGTGATGGTGGAATACTATGGTACCCCCACACCCCTAAAATCTCTGGCAAACATTAGCACACCAGATGCCACAACACTGATGATTCAGCCCTATGATAGGGGTAGCTTGGGTCTGATTGAAAAATCTATTTCCATGTCAGATGTAGGTTTAACCCCTAACAATGATGGTTCTGTAATTCGGCTAAATATTCCCCCTTTAACGAGCGATCGCCGTAAAGAATTGGTCA
Source organism: Nostocaceae cyanobacterium (assembly GCA_030065825.1). GTDB lineage: Bacteria > Cyanobacteriota > Cyanobacteriia > Cyanobacteriales > Nostocaceae > JASJCY01. The sequence goes on from JASJCY010000119.1 coordinate 7,139, forward strand.
AATTAGCCGCTAAATACGCCGAAGAAGGAAAGGTTGCTATTCGTAATATTCGTCGTGATGCCTTAGATAGCATCCGCAAAGAGGAAAAGAACTCCGAAATTTCCGAAGATGAATCGCGGGATCTACAAGATCAACTGCAAAAACTAACGAATAAGTACACCACCAAAATAGACGAATTGTTGGCAGACAAAGAAAAAGATATTACTACTGTTTAAATCGATTTATGGAAGAAAATGCAGAAAATGGCAAAAATAAAGGAAATTTTTCCCTTTGACATCCTGTCATTTTTCATTTTCTCCCTATTTCCTGTTATCAGCAGTATCTTATTCTCACCGCTAAAGCAGAGATTGTAGGTAGGGTGTAGGGTGCCTTATGACCTTAGTTTAACCCAACCTTTACAGAATGGTGCCGTGCCAAAAGCAATAATATAACGGCAGTTTTGCACTTGTGAGTATCCACACCCCAAGCTATTTCCCCTACCTGTTGTCAGCCCAAGCCTAGGCTAGCACCTTAGCTTGCTTTAACTCAGGATTACAAAAATCAAATAGTAATCTAATATCAAATATTAAAAATATATATACCGCAGAAAACTAAACAGCCAAAAAATTACAAAGTAATTTATGATCATGGAGTTTTTATCTACATAAATTTACGGATGAACATGGTTTATAAAGAATAAATAATAGAGATACTTTCAACTCCATGGTGTGAAATTTCCACACAGTAACCTTGTGTAATAAGCAAGAATAAGAAAGCAAATCAACTAATTTAGGAGCAAAAAATTAGACATATGTATGATTGCATCATCGTCGGCGCAGGACCAGCAGGTGGCACAGCTGCATACCACTTAGCTAAACAGGGACGCTCAGTATTAGTTCTGGAAAAAGAATCCCTGCCCAGATATAAACCCTGTGGCGGTGGAGTCTCTCCAGCGATCGCTCAATGGTTTGACTTTGACTTTAGTCCAGCAATTTCCATCAAAGCAGACACCATTAGGTGTACCTGGAAAATGGGCGATCCAGTGGAAGCAGAACTCAAAACTCCCGAACCTGTATGGATGGTGCGACGGGATGTTTTCGACCATTTCCTCATTCAGCAAGGACAGAAACAAGGAGCTGAATTACGAGATAATACGGAAGTTAAGGGCATTGAATTTAAAAGTGACCACTGGCAAGTGGACACAGCCAATGGTCCGGTCAGTGGTCGTTTTTTAATTGCCGCTGACGGTGCTAAGGGTCCAATGGCAAAATGGCTGGGTTTTAAAGAACGCAAACGCCGTCTAGCAGGAGCATTAGAAGCGGAAGCCGCAGCAAATGTAGAAAACGGCAACATTGCTCACTTCGAGTTTGGCATGGTGAAAAATGGCTACCTGTGGAATTTCCCTAAGGCGGATGGTTATTCCATTGGCATTGGCACCTTTATCGGTGGCGAACCCCAGGACTTTAAAAAGATTTTGAATGAGTATGGCACCAAGTTCGGCTTGGATGTTAAAACCTGCAAGCAATATGGTCATGCAATTTGCCTGTGGAATGGCAATCAAACCCTACATACCGACAATGCAATTTTGGCTGGAGAAGCAGCCTGTGTAGTTGACCCCTTTACCGCAGAAGGTATTCGCCCTTCGATTTTTAGTGGTGTAAAAGCCGCAGAAGCCATCGATAAAGCCCTCAGCGGGGACATCAACGCCCTAGAAAGATACTCCGAAATCATCAATGAGCAATGGGGTAGCGATATGGCTTGGGCACAAAAATTAGCCGGAGCATTTTATCGTTTCCCCGGTATTGGCTACAAAGTGGGTGTGAAACGCCCCTCTGGTCCCCAAATAATGGGTAAAATCCTCTGCGGAGAGTTGCGCTATGGTGATGTCGCTGGTCGTGCCCTCAAGCGCTTAATTCCCGGCTTTGGAGGATAATTTCAAGTTACGAGTAGGGGCGCAATGCTTGCGCCCAAGTAGGGGCGTAATGCTTGCGCCCAATTAGGGGCGTAATGCCCCCTACAGAAAGCCAAGTGTCGTGCTTGTATCTATAGCATTACAAAACTCTGTTCCTCCTAATTCCTAACTCCCTACAGACGCGACATGTCGCGTCTGGAACAACTCCTAACTCCTAAGTTAACTTCTAACTCGGCGACTCCTGGGCGCAAGCATTGCGCCCCTACTCCTAACTCGGCGTCTCCTGGGCGCAAGCATTGCGCCCCTACATTGCTCCTGGGCGCAAGCATTGCGCCCCTACATTGCTCCTGGGCGCAAGCATTGCGCCCCTACATTGCTCCTGGGCGCAAGCATTGCGCCCCTACTATGTGATGACCAAAGTTCATGTTGTCGGAATTGGCTTAGATGGTGTGGCTGGACTGAGTGATAAAGTCAAGGGAATTGTTGAACAAGCAAAATTACTTGTGGGCAGCGATCGCCATTTGAGTTATTTTCCTCGTCATCCAGCCCCCCGTCTGTTCATACGTGATATTACGATTGCAATTGAAAATATTAGCGAATATTTAACATCTGGTACTGAGGGAATTGTAATTATAGTTTCCGGCGATCCTCTATTTTTCGGTTTAGGAAGATTATTGTTAACAAAACTTTCTCCAGAACTACTTACCTTTCATCCCCATTCCAGTTCCATCCAGCTAGCCTTTAGTCGCATCAAGGTTCCTTGGCAAGATTCCCGGATAATTAGCGTTCACGGACGTTCTTTAGAAGAATTAGTCAAAGCCTTACAAACAGGGGTAGAAAAAATTGCTGTTTTGACAGATGACACCAATAATCCCCAAGCAATCGCAGCTTTAATAAAGTCTTTAAATTTACCTAGTCAATATCAGCTATGGGTCTGTGAAAATCTGGGGGGGGATGATGAGTGTGTTCGCCACTTTACCACCACGGAAATCGAAAAATCCCCGGGTTTTGCACCTTTAAATGTGGTAATTTTGCTACGCCAAGAACAGCAAAATGTTTTAGATATAAAGACTTTACCTCATTTTGGTATACCAGATAACCTGTTCCTCAGTTTTAGCGATCGCCCTGGTTTGATGACAAAACGGGAAGTCCGCATTTTAGTCTTGGCAGAATTAGCATTGCATCCCGGACAAGTTATCTGGGATATCGGTGCGGGTACGGGTTCGGTTTCTATCGAAATTGCTCGTCTTTTCCCTAGTTCTACGGTATACGCTATTGAAAAAACTACTGCTGGACATTGTTTAATTTCGCGGAACTGTCAGCGTTTTCAAGTTGGTAATATTATCCCTATACAGGGAAATGCCCCAGAGATTTTGCAACAATTGCCCGAGGGGTGCGATCGCATTTTTATTGGTGGTAGTGGTGGTAATTTAACTGCTATTCTCGATTGTTGTACCCAAAAATTAAACTCTACAGGGGTAATAGTTCTGGCTTTGGCAACTTTAGAGCATCTGAATACAGCTTTGTTCTGGTTCAAATCCCATAATTGGGAACATCAATTATTACAAGTACAGCTTTCTCGTTCGGTGCCAATAGGTTCATTAACACGTTTTGCACCCCTGAATCCTGTGACAATTATCACAGCTACTCGCCCAAATTAAGGAAAAATACAGATAATGTAGGAAAACTCAATAATACCGTATAATACCGTTTTTTAATAGCAAAAATTAGTAAGATGTTTTGCTTTTAATTTGTATTATAGGGCAGGCAGGGATGCCTACCCCACAAGAGTTATAGCAAAATTTGGCGTTGCTGATTTGAAGTATGAATCTGGGTGTAGAGACTAGCAAGTGCAACGTCTGGAGGGAGGGTTTTGGAATCATGCAAAATCCTGCATCATACATGGATATAGCTAACGCCAAGCTAGGCTAACAGCAACGCCTAAAATTTAATATGTAATTTAAATGCGCTTTAGCTTAACCAGCTTTATGAAAAATCTAACTCTACTATCTGCCACAGTCCTTATTGCTACATCTGGAATGGTTTAGAATCTCCCGTCACAATCTTAGATTTGACGGTGAGAGTGTCAACCCCCATTGCTAGACCCCAAATCCATCGGTCCTAAATATTTTGTTAAATAAGGCGAAAAAACTTCATAAATCAAGGTCATGGGCTGTCCATGATGCCAAAACAGGTAATGGCGACCCCAAAAAGGTCCACTTTGATTAAACCCCGCTGCTAAGGCATCTGAATAACCATAGTAAATTCCCTGTATGTCACGGTATAATTCAGTACGAATATTGGCTAAACTTGCCCAAATCGGTAAGGAACGGTTTTGCAAATATTCATCTACATGGGAAGCTTCCCACCATGAGCTAGCATATCCCAAACGCTGACCAGAAGCAGTACGCAGCCATACCTGTCGCCGCAGTCGTGGTCCTGGTACTGCTTGGATTAAATTGGGTGCGCCATCCAAATCCATGCCAATTAATGACATATCTATTACATCAACTTCCGTTGCTTCTTGGGTCAGCAATTGTAAATGTCTTGTGGGAGAACCATCACCCAAAAGTAGCAATTGCCAAGCAGGTGCTAGCTTAGTGTGAGGTAATCCCTGTTGAATCACCTCCTCATTTCCCTGCCAAATTGAATTTAGACGATGCCAACCTCTAGGTAGGGTCACGTTGTTTTGTGGCGTAAAAGTTGCAGTCAATTTTCTTTACAAAACTTCACCTATTTCTATGTAAGCACAAAAAACTGCCAGAGTATGGCAGGATTTACGATATTGTCAAAATTCCTGATTGGTGCATGTACACGGGGAGGGGCTTCTCGAAGAGTCGCTATAAGTCTGATTGTTGGGTACAAAATTTATCGAAGGATCAGATATTTTAGGGAACGCATCAATCCACATGGGGACTTCCCGGGGTTCTAGTTAAAAAATGCGGATGGCGAGACTCGAACTCGCAAGGCAAAGCCACACGCCCCTCAAACGTGCGCGTATACCAATTCCGCCACATCCGCGCAATTTAAATAACTATAGCATGAAAAAATCAATTTGGTGAACCCATCTTCAAAATTCTCTAAATTTACGTGTAGAAATGCACAAAATTTCTCCAATAGGTATATAAGACTGGAATACATATTAAAGTGGGTTGACTCATATTTTGCAGTTGGGTTAAAAACCGGGTAAGAGTTCAAATAGCTTAATCTCAAAAGCCAAATTTTCTCGTTGATCAACCTGGTTTTTTAGGTCTTGCCCTTGAATGGTGGTAGATGTGAGTTGAGCTAAATAGTATTAGAAAGGAGAGAAGTTGAAATTGGGAGCATCAATCTTGGTAGTCTAGTTAAGTCTGGGAATTGCTATCAAGACGAGGTTGGGGAATCTGGTACCACATGCAATCTAGTTGCACCCTGAATTCAAACGTAACGGGAGAAAATATTAATTTATTGGACTGACATCAAAACTAAAAGATGAAATTTGACAAAATATTAATTGCCAATCGGGGAGAAATTGCCCTTCGCATTATCCGCTCCTGTGAAGAAATGGGGATTGCAACAGTTGCTGTCCACTCCACCGTTGACAGAAACGCTCTCCATGTGCAATTAGCTGATGAAGCGGTTTGTATAGGAGAACCTGCTAGTAGCAGCAGTTATTTAAATATTCCCAATATTATTGCAGCTGCTTTGACTCGCAATGCCACTGCTATTCATCCCGGATACGGCTTTTTAGCAGAAAATGCTCGGTTTGCGGAAATTTGTGCCGACCATGATATCGTCTTTATTGGTCCAACTCCGGAAGCTATCCGGTTAATGGGGGATAAATCTACGGCAAAGGAAACCATGCAAAAGGCTGGGGTGCCTACAGTACCTGGTAGTGAAGGGTTGATAGAATCTGAAGAAGATGCCTTAGCGATCGCTAAACAAATCGGCTACCCAGTGATGATTAAAGCTACTGCTGGGGGTGGGGGACGGGGTATGCGTCTAGTACGCGACAAGAGCGATCTAATTAAATCCTTACAAGCAGCACAGGGGGAAGCAGGAGCAGCATTTGGTAATTCCGGTGTTTATATCGAAAAATTTATCGAGCGTCCCCGCCACATTGAATTTCAAATTTTGGCAGATAACTACGGTAACGTTATCCATTTAGGCGAACGGGATTGCTCGATTCAGCGTCGCAATCAAAAACTTCTAGAAGAAGCCCCTAGTCCAGCTCTTGACCCAGAATTACGGGAAAAGATGGGACAAGCAGCAGTCAATGCTGCCCAGTTTATTAACTACAGTGGTGCGGGAACCATCGAGTTTCTCTTGGATAAATCCGGTCATTTCTACTTTATGGAAATGAACACCCGGATTCAAGTGGAGCATCCGATTACGGAAATGATTACGGGGACAGACTTAGTTACCGAACAAATCCGGGTTGCTCAAGGGGAAAGATTAAAGCTTACTCAAGACCAAGTAGTTTTAAGGGGTCATGCCATCGAATGTCGGATTAACGCTGAAGATCCAAACCATGACTTCCGACCAGCACCCGGACGCATCAGTGGATATCTTCCCCCCGGAGGTCCTGGTGTGCGCATTGATTCCCATGTTTATACCGATTACCAAATTCCACCTTACTACGATTCCTTAATTGGTAAATTAGTCGTTTGGGGACCAGACCGGAAAACAGCCATTAATCGCATGAAAAGGGCACTAAGGGAATGTGCGATTACCGGATTACCCACCACCATCGGATTTCATCAAAGAATTATGGAAAATCCCCAGTTTTTGCAGGGTGATGTTTATACGAGTTTTATTCAGGAAATGAATAATTCCAGCAAATAGGTAATAGGTAATCGGTAATCGGTAGTTAATCAACTCCTAAGAAACACAGGGAACTCTTAATAGGGAATAGGGTAAGAGGATGTTGTGTTTCTTTCATTTGTTGCGGGAGTGTAATCGTGCCCCTTGGGCGCTCATATCTTGCACTATTCTCAACAAGACTAAAAAAAACCGGGTTTATAAACCTAAAATTTAGGTTTTCGCTATTAGTCATTCTCAATAAACCCGGTTTTTCCCCCGGGTGCAAGATGTGTGTCAACTGATTACTCAGTTTACGCGAGATAACATGGTCAGCACCCCTTGCTGACCTAAGAGGATTTCTCGTAACAAGCTGAAGATACCCACCCAAATTATCGGGGTAATGTCCACACCTCCTATAGGTGGCACCAACTTGCGTAATGGAATTAAAAATGGTTCAGTGGGTCCAGCCACTAAGTTGAAAGGTAAGCGATTTAAGTCAATTTGGGGATACCAACTCAAAACGATACGGAAAATAAACATCAGGGTCATCACAGCTAAAAGTGGACCGAGAATCCAAGCAGTAATATCAATACCAGTCATAGGTTTTAGATTGATGCAGACAGGAAATTTTTAAGCATTGTAAAGCTTTCTGTTTATCTCATTTTAACGAAGTGGGGACTGAGGTTATTATTGGTGATTGGTAATTGGTAATTGGTGATTGGTAATTGGTAATTATATGGGGAAAGGTGCCCCCCAGTATTGCAAATTGGTTTGACTGTTCACATCAAAAATCGCTTCGCGTCTAGTAATGGTGACAACCCCGGTAAAAAACACGCTTGGCTAGGGCGTGTTTTCAAACTAAAACCAATTTGAAAAAAGAATGGGATAGATGGGTAGGGATTTAGCATTGCTCATAAGTGTCAACTTAACCTAAAATCCTCACCCCGCAAGGAAATTAATTTCCACAGCGAGGAGACGAAGTCATCTTAAAGATGACTAAATACCCGAGGTTTTCTTCAGTAGGGGCGGGGTAACCCCGCCCCTACTTTGTCTATAAGCCCGAAACTTTAGTTCTGGGTGGGTGAGGTAACAGGATTTGAAAACACGCCCTAGAACAGTAGTAGTCTTACCCCAACAAAAAACTATAGCGCTAGAACAGTAGTAGTCTTACCCCAACAAAAAACTATAGCGCTAGAACATTAGTGGTCTTACCCAGCAAAAAACTATAGCGCTAGAACATTAGTGGTCTTACCCAGCAAAAAACTATAGCGCTAGAACATTAGTGGTCTTACCCCAGCAAAAAACTATAGCGCTAGAACATTAGTGGTCTTACCCCAACAAAAAACTATAGCGCTAGAACATTAGTAGTCCTACCCCAGCAAAAAACTATAGCGCTAGAACATTAGTAGTCCTACCCCAGCAAAAAACTATAGCGCTAGAACATTAGTAGTCCTACCCCAGCAAAAAACTATAGCGCTAGAGTAGTGGTTTTACCCCGGCAAAAAACTATAGCGCTAGAACAGTAGTGGTCTTACCCCGGCAAAAAACTATAGCGCTAGAACAGTAGTGGTCTTACCCCGGCAAAAAACTATAGCGCTAGAACATTAGTGGTCTTACCCCAACAAAAAACTATAGCGCTAGAACAGTAGTAGTCCTACCCAACAAAAAACTATAGCGCTAGAACATTAGTAGTCCTACCCCAGCAAAAAACTATAGCGCTAGAACATTAGTAGTCCTACCCCAGCAAAAAACTATCGCGCTAGAACATTAGTAGTCCTACCCCAGCAAAAAACTATCGCGCTAGAACAGTAGTAGTCCTACCCAACAAAAAACTATCGCGCTAGAACAGTAGTAGTCCTACCCAACAAAAAACTATCGCGCTAGAACAGTAGTAGTCCTACCCAACAAAAAACTATCGCGCTATAGTTAAGTACACAGTTGATGATGAATGAGTACTTACTCCTGCAAAATCGCAACAATTTACTTTTTGTAGGGGTAACTTCAGATTAAAATTAGTATGAATTGTGTAGAAAAAGGTTGAGAATTATGACACCTTCTTTAGCAAATTTTCTTTGGAGTCTACTTTGGGGTACTTTGATTGTCGTGATTCCCGTAACAGTAGGATTGATTTTTATTAGCCAGAGCGATAAAATCCAACGTTCTTAAGCTGTGAGATCATCTCAGAGCCTCTCACAATCAATCAACTGTTAATTGACTGTCCAATTGCTGAATCTCAGCAATTGACTTTTTGGCAGTTACGTTATACTTAACAGACAGATAAAAGCTTTCTTAGCTTTGGGTTAATGGCTTCAAAGCATATACCACTGCTTTGAAGCTTTAATATATTGTGTTTAACTACAGTAGTGATTTTAATCTTGAGTCGTTAACATAGATTTGATATTAGGAAAACAACAATGGTAACTTTTTGGCTGAACTCAGCCAGTGTTCTGGCTCAGGTAAATTTTGGAACTAACTCAGCCAGTATTCTCGGAATTTTCCTGGCTGTAGCCGGGGCAGCACTGTATTTTCTGCGTTCTGTGCGCCCAGAACTGTCACGAGATCAAGATATATTTTTTGCCGCCGTTGGTTTACTTTGCGGCTTTATTCTCATCTTCCAAGGTTGGCGCTTAGACCCGATTCTCCAATTTGGTCAGTTGCTTTTAGTGGGTACAACGGTATACTTTGCATTTGAAAGTATTCGCCTGCGGGGTATTGCCACAGAACAAGCTAAGCGTAGCACACCAATTGTGGATCGAGAGCGACCCGTGAGCGATCGCTACTCCTATTATGAACGCAAGTCTCCTTATGAAGCGGAGGTAGAAGCTGATTTAGAACCGCTGCCTTATGATGATTATTATGAGGAAGAACGCCCCCGTAAGCGAATTCCTGGTAGTCGCGAAGGTCGCTCATCCCGGAGTGATTACTATGAGGAAGAACCACCCAGACGGATAGAACGTCGCAGAAGTAGTGACAGACCGGAAACCAGCGACAGACCCCGAAAGCGCGATCGCCCACGTCCTACCAGTCGCAATGTTGAAAGACTAGAAGAAAGTGATTGGGATAGGGATACTTATTCAACCACTGTAGATGATTGGGAGCAATCTCTAAGGTCACAAAGAAGGCGACCTCGTTCTAGTAGTGATGTTTCTACTCGTCCCGAAACTAGCGAACGGGAAACACCTCCCAGACGTAGAAGGCGTCGTCCACCCAGTAATGACTACTCAAGTCCTTCTCCTTCCCCAGTAGATGATGATGTTATGCCCGTAGACTATAAACCAATTGACCAGTCAGATGAAAAGCCGGATAATTCGGCTAATGTTGACGATTTTTAAACCAGCTGGGCTGGTAATTTACCCTTCAGCAAATCTCAAGAATTGGGTAAGAAAATTCAGGCATATTATTAGACCCCAAATATCAATTAATTGGGGTCTACATTTACTATTGACAACTTTACTAGTATCTTGCGGTAACGGTGAAATTCCCACAGGATCTAATTCTCTCAACAGTCGCTACACTGAAGAACAACCAGCTTTGAGTGGAAATGGGCAGTTTTTGGCTTTTGTATCCAATCGTAATGGTACTCATCAACTGCTGGTATACGATTTACAACAGCAACAAATTATTCGTACACCGCGCTTAAACCGACCCCAGGCAATTATTGAAAGTCCCAGCCTTAGTTATACAGGTCGTTATATTACTTATATTACTAGCGACCGGGGTAGACCAGTGGTGGGATTATATGATCGCGCTACCCAACAATCAGAAATCCTCACCCCTTTTTATCCCGGTTGGGTAAGAAATCCTAGTATTAGTCAAGATGGACGTTATGTTGTCTTTGAAACTACAATTCGCGGTCAGTGGGATGTAGAAGTACTAGACAGAGGACCAAATATTGAGTTAGATATTCCTAACGGAGTTAGGGTTCCTCCACCGACTCCCAATTAAAAATTAAAAATTTTGATGGTTAGAAAGTCTATTTGTATATTAGCTTTTGTTAGCTTAGGCTGGTTGCATGGCTGTGGTGGTTATCCCCGTTTATTGAGTTATCCTTTTGATGCTGGAGGTAGGAGTCTTAACAGTACAGCTGCGGAATTGAATCCTCAAATTTCTGGTAGATATATTGTTTTTACTACAGATAGACGGGGTAGCCAAGATGTTTATATGTTTGATATGTTTACCCGCAACCTAGTAGATTTACCGGGGCTAAATTCCTTTGACGCCATGGCTTCCCATCCAGCAGTGTCAGAAGATGGGCGTTATATAGTCTTTAGTGCTTCCCGTCAGGGACGTTCTGCTATATACCTCTACGACCGAGAAACGCGACAATCACGGAATTTGACCGCTAATTTGCCAGCAGAAGTACGTAACCCCACCATTAGCGCTGATGGTAGCAGAATTGCCTTTGAGTCTAGCATTAACGGACAGTGGGATATTCTCGTTTACAATCGCTTTGGACAATCATTGAATATACCTTAGGAACCACGGTAGGGGTGTTAGGAGTTAGTAGGGGCACAGCAGTGCTGTGCCCCTACAGGAGGCGCAAAGTTATTACTCCCTTCCCATTCTAAGATTACCTATAAAAATTTCTCCCAATCTTCCCCCTCTTCTCCCTCTTCCCCCTCTCACTCAATTCGATAATCTTCTAGCGGGACGGGAGTAACCTCCCCCTTGTTTTAGGTGGGGAAACCCCATCCCTACTCTCCCTTTTCTCCCTCAATTTTTAATTTTTAATTTTTAATTGTTTCCCCTTGGGTTTCTCGAACAGCATTAATAAGCGATCGCACTTGTTGAGTACCTTGGGAAGGCTCAAATGAAAGTGGGAACTTACCTTTAGCAATCATCCTTAAACCCAGGGGTGCAAGACTGAGTAACCCTTTTAAATCTCGAAAATAGTTACCTACCACTTGCAAACCAAATTGACGTTCATCAATCCAGCCTCCTGTTTGTACTAGTTCTACTAATACCTTACGGTGACGAATTGAACGACTTTCTTGCTTATTTTTACGGTCAAGAATTTCCTGTTTAATTTTAGTAATTTGATCCAGTGGTGCTACATCCATTGGACAAACAGCATTGCAGTAATAACAACGAGTACAACCCCATACACCTTTTGTACTTTCGTTGTAATTTTCTAGACGGCTTTCAGTGTTGGGATCGCGTTCATCTGCTACCATACGGTAAGCTTTGGCAAGGGCATGGGGTCCAACAAAGTCTGAATTAACTTCTACAGCATTGCATTCCGAGTAGCAAGCACCACACATGATACAGTTACCAGTTTGATCCAGTAGTGATCGCTGTTCGGGTGTTTGGAGAAATTCCCTTTCTGGAACTTGTCGTCCAGCTGTACTAACATAAGGAGAAACAGCCTCGAGATTGTTCCAGAAACCATTCATATCTACTACTAAATCCTTAATAACGGGCATATTCCCCAAGGGAGCAACAGTGATTTCAACAATTGTATTTTCTGGAGTTTCTTGAGTTGAAGACTGTTTTAACAATGCAATTTCGCTGCCAACATTTTCTTTACAAGCTAAAGCTGAACGTCCATTAATCCGCATTGCACAACTACCACAAATTGTATTGCGGCAATTTTTGCGAAATGCCAAAGTCCCATCTTGCTCCCACTTAATTTGATTGAGACAATCAAGGATAGTATTGCCAGGTTCGGCATCCACAAGGTAGGTTTGGACGACGGTCGAGGAATTTTGTTGCTGTCGAATGACTTTAAAAAGAACTTGCATTACTACTAACCAAAATTTTCAAATTACCGCACTTGCCCCAGAAATATTTTACCAAGGCACAAGGAGAACCCTCTCAAAACTACTAGTAGTCCACCAAGGCAACTTTGCTGGGTGAATCAACTTTTCTATTTACCTTCTTTCCTTCTTCCTACCCTTCGGGAACGACTTCGTCGAACGTGCTCTTTGCGTCTAAGCGCAGAGCGCACGCTACGCGAACGCGGTTAATTTATTCACCCCTCAAAGTTTCATTGATGAAGCACTAGTACAACATGGCGGAAATAAATCAACCATTTTAAAGGGCACAAAAGCTTGCTATGTAAGTATTCTTAATTTTTAATTTTTAATTTTTAATTCCGCGCAGCGGTACTAGCTGACTCTTTTTGCCTTGAATTCAATTCCACTACTAAACATGATTCCAGTTTCAGGATAACCATTATATGCCCTCTTGTTAGCCCTACCCCTGGAGATATTCTACACCCAACATCCTTTTACCAGAGATAATGGTTCCCATTGAATTTATTGATTCCGTTGTTTCTATAAGAGTAGGTTGACAATACAAGCTCAGATATACTTTCCCCTCAATCTACCACTATGTTGATCTCAAGCCTACATCATCAAGTTGCCCCAAAAAAAGAGGCTCTAAAGGTGGTGAAACTCTACTTTTGTAGTTATATAGTTTTGTTAAATATCTTGACTTCTAACTCACTCCTGAAAACTGAGACCTCTCAATTAGATAAATTTTTCTAAAATTTTGGCAACTAAAGATCGTTAACCCAATATTGCAGCCGCAAAATCTTCAAAGCTTTCCTTGACTTCCCCTAGAATTTAGATAAAACTGTAACAGTAAGTTTAATTCAAAATTAAACAATTATTTTGCTATTATTAATTCATGCTAGTATTTAATATAAAATTACGAAGTCACAAAACCAGGAGAATTCCCCTGATAATGGCGGATAATACCTCTTTGTTTCTTCGTCAATGCCGGATGTAAAATATCTGGTGAATACTCGGCAAAATAAAATGTTTTTGTTCCCAAAACCCTAGGGAGAATAATATGCTGTCCGATGTTAGAGAGTACAAAGAGGAATAACTCAAAGACTCAAAGACAATGATGATAAGCATTTTCAGTGGAAAAGCGGCATTTATTTTTGGGTCTACGACTTATTTGGTAGTAGAACTCATGCATTTTGTAAAGGTGGCTTAAGTTGAGACAGTCACAGTAGCGCCATTCATAGAAAGATTTTTCATTTCCGATGGCAAATAATGGTTACAACTGCCGTAAAATTACCCAAATTAATGACTGTGACTGCCATAACCTGAATTGATTGTGGAATCACCTTCTGACGGGGTTATGGGATAGCAATAAGCTCTAATTGACCACTCACCCTATGGTTTTGAGGGGCTAGTACCGATGTCTAAAAGCCTAAAAATAGGAGCAAAAGGCATTTGTAAATAGTTAGAACAGAGTAAGGATATTGGGAGAGTAATGACTGAAACAGCAACCGCACCATTAACAGGAAAAGCACTGCTTGCAAAAGTGAAAGAACTTTCGAGTTTACCACGACGAGAAAGAGCAAAACAGTGTGGTTATTACACAGTTACAAAAAATAACCAAGTTCGTGTTAATCTCACTGATTTTTATGATGCCTTGTTGTCGGCTAGGGGAATACCTCTAAGTCCGGAAACACCCAAAGATGGTCGTGGTCGCGAACCGACCTACCGGGTTAGCGTTCATCAAAATGGTCAAATTGTGATTGGTGCAACCTACACCAAAGCAATGGGTTTAAAACCGGGTGATGAGTTTGAAATTAAGCTGGGATATAAACACATTCACTTGATTCAAATCGAGAGCGATAAGAAAACTTCAGAGGTGATCGACTCATCAGAAGAGGAAGAATAATCAGGAATAGGAGGGCTAAATTTTGTCTGTGGTAAGGAAGGTTAATAGCACTTTTGTGTCTCATAACTTATCCTTGCTACTTCAAGAATCAGCCTACTATGGCTTCCCTCGTTTCTTCAAGGCAGAAAAATGCGATGGCAGACTTAGCAGGAGTCGGTAAAAATGTGAGTGAATGATTATAGAGGGAATGTTATCATGACATTACCACTCCCGAATCTAGAAACACTCACAAACAGAAAAATTCTATCTCTGCTGGGATAATAAATAAAGATTTACGAATCTGATTTCGTATTTTTATGTCCGTTTTCTTAGAGTTTTGGCAACCATGGGTCAATCACCTGCTGTTACACCTCAAAGATGCACCAGCGGTGGTTGTAGTCATGGTTTTTTTTATTGCTTGGATATGTAGTTGGTTGCCCATAGGAATAATATTGGCTATGGCTGGACTTTGGCAACCAGGTAAACCTTTGCATCCAGAACAAAAATTACCTTTATTAGTGCCTCTTTACCTATTAGCACCCTTAATTATCTGGGGTGCTATTTGGCTGAGGAATACATCTTTTTCTGATTACGGTTTAGTTGCTAATATTTCGATTTTGGGTTCCTTGGGTCTGGGTTTTGGTTTAGGGACCCTCAGTCTATTTGTGGTGTTTACCTGGCAGTGGTGGGTGGGTTTTTGTAATTTTCAAAAGTCAAATATAAAACAATTGCCATCAATATTATTACCGATTTTATTAGTGGGTTTATTAGTAGGTGGCATAGAAGAATTAGTGTTTCGCGGTTTTTTGTTCACCCAACTACAACAAGATTATCCAGTTTGGGTAGCAGCAACAATTTCAAGTTGCATATTTGCCTTATTACACTTAATTTGGGAACAAACACAAACCATACCCCAACTACCAGGATTGTGGTTGATGGGCATGGTATTGGTATTAGCAAGATTTGCTGATGGTGGTAATTTGGGTTTAGCTTGGGGACTACATGCAGGATGGGTGTGGGCGATCGCTTGCTTAGACACCGCACAACTGATTACTTACAACGGTAAAATCTCTGAATGGGTGACGGGTAAAAATCATAAACCCCTAGCAGGGGTAGCAGGGATTTTGTGTTTGCTACTAACTGGGGGTATGCTGTGGTTGTTTTCTAACTTTGAATTGGTAATTGATAAAGGGTAAATGGTAAATGGGGAGACAGGGAAAGTCAAAAGTCAACTGAAGGAAGAGGGTTTGAGCACAAGAGGGTTTGAACGGTTTTATGTTTGTCAGGAGCTTGGAGTGCTCCCAAACTCATAAAGTCGTAAACGACGCTTAACCTATATCCATGAGGAAGAAGGGAAAAAGGAAAATCGTCCTTGTGCATAAGTACCTCCTTTCTCCTTCCGAAGGCTTCTGCCTTCGGTCAAAAGTATTAAACCTCCCTCGCAACAAATAAAAGAAACACAACATCCTCTTACCCAGTTCCCTATTCCCAGTTCCCTATTCCCTATTCCCAGTTCCCTATTCCCAGTTCCCTATTCCCAGTTCCCTATTCCCAGTTCCCTATTCCCAGTTCCCTATTCCCAGTTCCCTATTCCCTATTCCCAGTTCCCTATTCCCTATTCCCAGTTCCCTATTCCCAGTTCCCTATTCCCTATTCCCAGTTCCCTATTCCCAGTTCCCTATTCCCAGTTCCCTGTTCCCTATTCCCTGTTATCCGTCTTTCCCAAGAGTCAATCAAAATCCAAAATCTAACAATTGGTTGATCAATGACTAATGAGGATCTTTGGCTTGACTTTAACAACCAAAGCAAATAATCTATTCGCAATATGAGGTGTAGGGTTTAATGCCATTGCCTGTTGAGTCTGTTTTGATGCAGAAGAAAAAAAACAAACCGTCTCTGGTGCTGACGCTTTCCGCTGCTGGATTATTAATTGGTGGTGGAGTAACAACATACTGGTTTTTAACCCAGGGAAAACCTTGGTCTAGAGATTTGCTAGTAGGTGCAAATATCATTCCCCAAGATGCCCTATTTGCTGTGTCTTTGAGTACCAATCCTAGTCAATGGAAACAATTGCGGCAGTTTGGGACTAAAGAAACTCAAGCAGAACTAGATCGAAATTTAGTGCAGTGGCGTGATCGCTTCCTCACTAGTAATGGTTATGACTTCCAGAAAGATATTCAGCCTTGGGTAGGCGATCGCCTAACATTTGCAATTCTCCCTCCTAAAGCCAAAAAAGCGGCATCGAAGCCAGTAGCTAGCGACACAAATGCTACGAATAACCGTCAGTCACTGTTGATGGTGCTACCAATCAAAAATCTCGAACAAGCCCAAAATATTCTCACACAGCAAATAACCCGTAAGCAGGGCAAATGGATTGACCGTACCTATAAGGGTATTGCCATCAAAGAAACCAAAGGAACATCTGGGGAAAAATTCTCAACGGCGTTACTAGATAAACGTTTTGTGTTAATTACCGATAATCCCCAAGCTACAGAAAGAGCAATTACGGCATACAAAGGTGAAGCATCCTTAGCAACGGTGGGGGGTTTTGCAAATAATTTCCCCAAAGTATCCCAATATCAACCCTTTGCTCAATTTTATGTCAACGTGCCCGCATCTGCCAAAATCGCCACCGCTTCTGGAAACCGTCGTTTACCAGCACAGGTTTTGGCACAACTGCAAAATAATCAAGGTTTAGCAGGGACAATTACCTTAGAACCACAAGGAGTACGCTTGCAGGGTGTTTCCTGGCTAAAGCCAAATAGTAAGCGGCAATTGGCAGTGGAAAACAAAGCCGGGAATATGCAAAACCGCTTACCAGCAGAAACCATGATGATGGTATCTGGGGCTAATTTACGCAGATTATGGGCAGAATACGTTTTAACATCCCAGAATAATCCTCAATCCCCAATCCCACCAGAACAATTGCGAGAGGGGATCAAGTCTCTAACTAATTTTGATTTAGATCGGGATTTAATTAGCTGGATGGGTGGTGAATTTTCCCTCTCGGTGATTCCCAATAGCCCTGAAGATGATTCACCAGATAATTTTCGGGCTGCTTTAGTATTTATGGTCAAAACAAGCGATCGCCAAAAGGCAGAGAAATTTCTCGAAAAGCTGGATGAAGTTATGAAAACTCAGTACCAGTTTCGCATCCAAAAGGGAACTGTCCAAGGTAAACCCATTGTTAACTGGATTGCCCCCTTTGGCACCCTCACGGCTACCCATGGTTGGTTAGATGGAGATATTGCTTTTTTGGTTCTAGGTGCCCCTGTAACCAATAAAATTGTCCTGCAACCCCCAAATACCTTAGCTAGCAGTATTCCATTCCAAAACACGGTTCCCCCCCAACCCAATCCTACCAATGGTCAGTTGTTCTTAGATGTAGAGCGCACAGCTAGATATTTTCCCCTGCCAAGCTTACTTCCTAATCAACAAACCATACTGGCGGCAACCCGTTCTATTGGGGTAACATCTGCCGTTAGTGATCGTCGCACTGCATATTACAACATTTTTGTCAACCTCAAACAAGGTGAGCAACCTGCACCCTTACCTACTCCTAGCTTGTCTCTATCTAAATAAGAACTTATTTTTCAGTTTTCCTTGCTATCGTGAACTGATATCAGGTGAAGTACCCACAGACTCCGCTTACGCTACGTCTTGGGCTTCGCGTCTCGCTCGCCGTTGCTTTGTTGGGTATCCCAAAAAAATGGGTATCCGGAACTAAATCCGGTCTGAGTCTTACACAGCGTCTCTGGCATTTC
>JASJCY010000120.1 GCA_030065825.1 Nostocaceae cyanobacterium
CGGTTTCTCGGTTTCTTAAGAATATTGACCTGTAAAATCCTAATTTTGGGTTTAGAAACCCGGTTTCTCGGTTTCTTAAGAATATTGACCTGTAAAATCCTAATTTTGGGTTTAGAAACCCGGTTTCTCTATGGTCTCCCTTGAATAGTGCAAGTTATTAGTAGTAATTAACGTCATATTTACACATGCCAACAACTGATGAAATTATAGATATAGTTAACGAAAAAGATATTGTGATTGGGCAGAAAAAACGCTCAGAAATTTATCTGCAAGGTATGGTAAATTTCCGGGTTGTTAATGCTTTTTTGTGCAATTGTGCTGGGGAAATTTGGCTTCCTCGTCGCAGTGCAAGTAAAAAAATATTTCCCCTTTGTCTAGATATGAGTATGGGAGGACATGTCGAAACTGGAGAAACCTACGAAGATGCTTTCAAACGAGAATTACAAGAAGAACTAAATCTTGAACTCCATCGCGTCAACTACCATCTTTTAGGCTATCTTACACCTTACAAACATCACGTATCTGCCTTTATGAAAGTATACGAAATATCTACAGATACCACACCAGATTATAACCGCGATGATTTTGTAGAGTCCTTCTGGCTAAAACCACAAGCAGCTTATAATAAAATCCAGAGTGGGGAAGCAGCAAAAAGCGACCTGCCAAAATTAATACATATTTTTTATTTGAGTAATAAATCGCTGACTACGGAAGACCAGTAGGGGGCGATCGCTTTCTAGATCAACTACACTCAAGGTGATACAATAGATGATGATAAGCTAGCATTGTTATGTCCTCTACCATAGATTCTTTACCACCATCCCTTGCTAAAATCGTCCAACGTTTCAAACGCGCTACAGACCAAAAGCGACGTTACGAACAGTTAATTTGGTATGGTCAGCGACTGCAAGAATTTCCCGAAACTGGCAAAGTGGCAGAAAATAAGGTTGCTGGTTGTGTTTCCCAAGTATATGTTACAGCTTCCTTGAATGATGGCAAAGTCATATTTTGCGGTGATTCTGATTCCCAATTAACCAAAGGATTGGTAGGTCTTTTGATTGAAGGTTTAAATGGACTTTCACCTACAGAAATTGTACAATTAACTCCGGATTTTATTCAAGAAACGGGTTTAAATGTTAGTCTGACACCTTCCCGTGCAAATGGTTTTTACAACATTTTTAAAACCATGCAAAAAAAAGCATTAGAATGTGAGTCAGGAGCATCTGATAAATTGCACCCTTCTCAAGAAGTATAGAAAAATCGGGTTTCTAAACCCAAAAAAAGCGGATTTTAGAGGTTATTCATAAAGTAAACCTTAAGACCCAAGAAACCGGGTTTCTCTGGGTGAAGTATCAAATATTATCGTACTTAGTCTCGAAGAAACCCGGTTTCTAACTACACCCATAGACTAATATGTACTTTATAAATGGTCTCTTATAGATAAATTTTCGCCGTTGCTGATTTGAAGTATGAATCCGGGTGTTCCAGACTAGCAAGTGCAACGTCTGGAACAAGGTTTTTGGAATTACACAACATTATTTTCATACATGGATTCAGCAACGCCAAATTTTCTTAATAAACCCAGCATTCCCATTCTCAGAGATCATTGCTTGTTGATAGGCTTTTACTTGGATATCAACCCCAGTAATGGCAGTTCCAACTACAACAGCATATGCGCCAAAATCCAAGGCTTGACGCGCCATTTTTGCAGAGGAAATACCTCCTTCACAAATAGCTGGTATATTTAGTTTTTCCACCATTTGCTTTAGGAGTTCCCAACCAGGGGGAGAAAGGTGTTTTGTGCTTGCGGTATAACCAAATAAGGTTGTTCCTACAATATCTGCACCTGCTTGTACCGCTGCAATCGCAGCTTCCATTGTATCGACATCAGCCATCACCAGCTTATTTAAATCCCGATGAATGCGGTTAATAATATCATCAAGAACTTCATCACCGGGACGTTTTCTCCCAGTAGCATCTATGGCAATTATATCAGCACCTGCTTCTGCCACAGCGGCAGCGTGGTGAAACTGTGGGGTAATATAAACATCAGAACCAGCTATAACTTGTTTCCATAGTCCGATAATTGGTAATTTGACTCGTTCCCGCACAGCTTTAATATGAGTGGGAGTATCAATTCTAACCCCAACTGCGCCGTTATTCACAGCTGCTTCAGCCATAGCAGCAATTACCACGGGATTGTGGAGTGGTGAATCCACAGGTGCTTGACAAGAAACAATTAGTCCCTTATGTAAGGCTTGAATTAAATTTGTCATTTGTCATTTGTCAAAGCGAAGGAAGAAGGAAGAAGGAAGATGGTTTGAGCGGTTTTATGTTTGTGTTCAAGCTTGCACTCCTACCAAACTTTACCCGTCTTTTACGACGCTTAACCTGTATCCAATTGAGTTGTTAGAAGATTGGTCATTTGTCATTTGTTATTTGTCAAAGCGAAGGAAGAAGGAAGAAGAAAGAAGGAAGAAGGTTTGAGCGGTTTTATGTTTGTGTTCAAGCTTGCACTCCTACCAAACTTTACCCGTCTTTTACGACGCTTAACCTGTATCCAATTGAGTTGTTAGAAGATTGGTCATTAGTCATTTGTTATTTGTCATTTGTTATTTGTCATGAAGGTAAGGTGGATAATGCCCACGCTACTCACTTTTAATTTTTAATTTTTAATTTTTAATTTTTTCTCTTGCGCTGGTATCCATACAGTAAAAATTGAGCCAGTCCC
This sequence comes from Nostocaceae cyanobacterium, assembly GCA_030065825.1. Lineage (GTDB taxonomy): Bacteria > Cyanobacteriota > Cyanobacteriia > Cyanobacteriales > Nostocaceae > JASJCY01. Next base: position 2,732 of record JASJCY010000120.1, read on the forward strand.
TACAGTAGATTCTACTTCAATTCGTCCCCGATGTAATTCTACAAGTTGTTTGGTTAATGCTAAACCTAATCCAGTACCATCATAGTGACGACGATAGGGTGGATTGAGTTGATGAAACTTTTCAAATAATAATGGTAATTGAGCTTCTGGAATACCAATACCAGTATCTTCTACTTGTAAAACTGCGGTGTTATTTTCTACCCAGATACGCAAAATTACATCGCCTCCTGCTGGTGTGAATTTGATAGCATTAGTTAATAAATTCCAGAGAATTTGTTGCACTCTTCTGGTATCAGCAATAAACCTATCTTCCTGGCGATCTACTTGCAAATCTACTCTGAGATTAACTTGGGCAGTAATTGCTTTGTCTAGTAAAGATTCTACAGTATTCTCTGCTATTTGAATTAAGGAAAATTCTGTAAGATTTAAAACTGCTTTTCCAGCTTCTATTTGTGATAAGTCCAGAATGTCATTAATCATTTCTAACAAATGTTCTCCACTGTCGTGGATGGTTTGCAGATAATCCTTTTGTCGTTGATTTAATTCACCAAAATGCCAGCGTAATAAAGTGGAAGACATGCCAATCACATAAGTTAAAGGAGTTAGTAATTCATGGCTAATTGTGGCGAGAAATTCACTTTTGATCCGGCTAGCAGCTTCGGCAGCAACTAAGGCATCATGTAGTTCTATTGTACGTTCTGTTACTCTCTCCTCAAGATTTTGTTTTTCTTGAGTGAGGGATTGCATTAATTCTGCTTGATGAATAGCAATTGCTAATTGTTCAGCTACAGCTGTGAGTAAATTTTTTTCGTTTTTGCTCCATTGTTTGGGGTGATTACATTGATGAGCAATTAATAGTCCCCAAAGCTTATTTTCAAAGATAATTGGTGCTGCGATAATTGACTTGACTTGAATTTCTCGGTAAAAATTTAACAAACATTCTTCGAGGATAAAAGTTTTTTCCACATCATCCACAGTTAGGGTAAAGCCTTGATGATATTTATGCCAACATTGCTTCTGTTTAATAAAGCAATTTTCTTCCTGGGAACTTAGAACTGAAGGAATGGCATCTGTGGCACGAACTTCGTAGATAATGGAACTACCATATTCCTGCCAAGCTTGTAATGACAAGGAGGATTGTGATGACAATAAGTTCTGTTGAGAAGACTTGCCGTTATTGCTATTTTCTGTATTTAATATTTCACTATTAGCTTGTGAATCTTCAAATTTATAGATGATTAATCTGTCTAACGCCAAAAACTCTCGTACTTGTGTGATTACAGTTGATAAAATTACCTGTAAATCTGTACTTTGACGTATTTGTGTTGTCACTCTATTTAAAAGTTGCTCTTGGGCAATCTGCATTTTTAGAGCATTTTCCACAGGTTGACAAACAGAAACATGAGGATAATTAGATTGTAATGATGCTGTGAAATTATCCTCTGTTTGGGGTAGCATGTATTCTAATAACAACAGGGTAAATTGACTTTGGAAGTTAGCATCATTAGGAGCAACAATTTGCAGATAGTTGTGGATATTTTGATGAGTATGGGAATTAGGATGAAACAAATCTCGTAATTGGAGCAAAAAAGATGCGATTGCTTCACTATTAAATGTTAATCTGGCATTTAGTGTTGATTCTTGAGGAATATATTCCGGGTTATGATTTGGGCTATGATTTCTAAGTGCAGGGAAGGAATTGTTTGGGGAACCAACTAGCAGCCCATTAAACCCATCAGACACAACTACTGTAAACCTTTGCTGTTGCCAATCATCAGGCAAAGGAATTTTTAACAGTAAATCTTCTGTTAAGACTACAGCCTCATTTCTCACATTTTGAGCCATTTGGTGCAACAATTCTCCAAGACGATCAAATACACTCACAGATAAAGTGCAAGAAAAGCTCAAATCAGGAGAAATTAGCATTGTCAAAAATTTAAAATCCGACGAAAGAGTTTGGATAGTGGGTTAACAGTTGTTTTGGGTTAACAGTTGTTTATTGTGCCCTAACCAAAAGTTTAAGACATTCAGACAAAATTATGCATCGAATCAGTGCGACATCGGGAGGATGGAATCCTCTTGGGGATGATATAGTTTTTCTCGAACAAACTCGAGCTCCTTTAGTATTTTTAACGACTGCTGATACCGATATTCAAACTTTGGCATCTGCATTCCCTAAGTTACCCACAGAATTTCCACCATTTAGAGTTGCCAACCTCTTGCAGTTGCAGCATCAAATAAGTATTGATACTTATGCTGAGCAAGTCTTGGAATATGCCCAAGTTATTATTCTACGTCTTTTAGGAGGACGTTCTTATTGGACTTATGGCTTGGAAGTAGTCCAAGAAATTGTGCAACGTAATGGTACATCCCTAATTGTAATCCCTGGAGACGATGCTCTCGATCCCGATTTAATTTCTCATTCCACCCTTGGTTTGAGTAAAGTTAACCAAGTTTGGCGTTATTTTAATGAAGGTGGCACAGAAAATCTTGTTAATGCTCTCAAGTTTATCAGCGATAGTTGTCTGTGTACTAGTTTCAATCCTCCACCACCCCAGGTTGTTCCCCGGGTAGGGATGTATGAGTGGAGGGAGGACAAGTCAAAATTAAAAATTAAAAATTTAAAATCAGGGGAGACAAGGGAGAGAGGGGAGACAAGGGAGAGAGGGGAGACAAGGGAGAGGGGGGAGACAAGGGAGAGGGGGGAGACAAGGGAGAGGGGGAAACAACAAACATCTCCTAATCACCAATTACCAATTACCCATTACCCATTACCAATTCCCAAAGTCGGAATTTTGTTCTATCGTGCCCATTATTTAGCGGGAAATACCAAAGTTATTGATGCTTTGTGTAGCGCTATAGTAGAGCGTAATTTAGAAGTAGTACCCGTATTTGTATCTTCGGTGCGGGAAGTTGATGTACAAGCTGAGTTAAAGCAGTTATTTCAACCCCAAGATGGGGAAGGAATTGCGCTGCTACTCAATACCACCAGTTTTTCCCTAGCGCGATTAGAAACAGAAACACCAGTCTTAGAACTGTGGGAAAACTTAGATGTGCCAGTATTGCAAGTGATTTTAAGTGCTGGTTCCGTGGAACAATGGGAATCACAATGGCAAGGACTTTCACCCAGGGATATTGCCATGAATGTAGCACTACCAGAAGTAGATGGAAGGATTATCACCCGTGCAGTTTCCTTTAAATCTCGGCAAAATCACAACCCCGATTTAGAAACAGATGTGGTAGTTTATGAACCAGTAAGCGATCGCATTGACTTTGTTGCTAATCTGGCTGCTAACTGGGTACGTTTGCGGATCTTATCTCCCCAAGAACGTCGTATAGCCCTAATTTTGGCAAATTATCCCACCCGTGATGGACGTTTGGCTAATGGTGTGGGTTTGGATACTCCCGCTAGTTGTGTGGAAATCCTCAAAGCTTTGCAGTTAGCAGGATATGACATAGAAAATATACCCACTGATGGGGATGAATTAATTACTCGTTTGACTTCTGGAATCACCAATGATTCTGAAGGAAGAGAATTACGTCCAGTATGGCAAAGTCTTTCTTTTACAGAGTATGAGCAATATTTTGCCACTTTACCAGAACAAGTAAAACAAGGCATTAGTGAGCGTTGGGGAGATATTTTCGCAAACAACACAGAATTATCTCCCCCCTCTTCCCCCTCTTCCCCCTCTCCCCTCTCTTCCCCCTCTCCCCTCACTCCCTCCTCCTTCCCCATCCCCGGTATCCAACTGGGAAACATATTCGTGGGTATTCAACCAGCACGGGGTTACGATATTGACCCCAGTTTGAATTATCATGCCCCGGATTTACAACCAACTCACGATTATTTAGCTTTTTATTACTGGGTAAGGGAATGTTTCGCTGCTGATGCGGTAGTTCATGTGGGAAAACACGGTAACTTAGAATGGCTTCCCGGTAAAAGTATTGCTTTATCTGCTAATTGCTATCCCGAAGTGGCTTTTGGTTCCCTTCCCCATTTATATCCCTTCATTGTCAACGATCCAGGAGAGGGTTCCCAAGCCAAGCGTCGCACTCAAGCCGTAATTGTAGACCATCTTACACCACCCCTAACCAGGGCAGAACTTTACGGTTCCCTACAAGAATTAGAAAATCTGATTGATGAATATTACGAAGCAGAAAGTTTAGATCCGCAAAGATTACCAGCAATTAGCGATCGCCTGCAAAAATTACTCATCCAAGAAAACCTCCACCTAGATTTGGGAATCAAGAATAACCCAGAATTAGCAATTAGCAAGATGGATGGTTATCTGTGTGAGTTAAAAGAAGCCCAAATCCGCGATGGTTTACACATTTTCGGACAATGTCCCCAAGGAAGACAACTACGGGATTTAATAGTCGCGATCGCTCGTCATCCCAATCGCCATCATATCGGTATCACCCGCGCTTTAGCTATAGATTGGAATTTAGACTTCGACCCCCTCACCGCTGATTTTAGCCATAAACTCTCCCAAGAGGACTCCCAAATTTTACTTGACAAAAGTGACAAACCATGCATAACCATCGGTGACGCCGTTGAAATTCTGGAAACCCATGCCGCCTCCCTTGTGGAAGAATTAATCATGTGCGGGGGAGGAAACCCCGTCCGTAGGTCTTCCCCCAGTAATGGGCGCAAGCATTGCGCCCCTACGGCATCTTCCACCGTCCTCCACTGGATTCACTCCCGTCTGCTTCCCGCACTGCAACAAACCGATGGGGAAATTACCAACCTTCTACGGGGACTTGATGGTAAATATGTTCCTAGCGCCCCTGCCGGGGCACCTACTAGGGGACGCCCAGAAGTACTACCTACAGGCAAAAATTTTTACTCCGTTGATATCAGGGCAATTCCTACCGAAACAGCCTGGGATGTAGGCAGAAAAGCAGCTGAAGCTTTAATTGAACGTTATACCCAAGAAAATGGAGAGTATCCCAAAACACTAGGTTTATCCATGTGGGGTACTGCTACCATGCGTACTGGTGGTGATGATATCGCCGAAGCCCTGGCTTTATTAGGAGTGCAACCCGTATGGGATGGAGGTGCGCGACGGGTGGTGGATTTTGAAATTTTGCCCCTCACAGTATTAGCACGTCCCCGCGTGGATGTAACCCTGCGGATTTCAGGGTTTTTCCGGGATGCCTTTGCCAATTTAATCGATTTATTTGATCGCGCTGTAGCCGCAGTCGCAGCATTAAAAGAACCACCAGAGGACAATCCCCTTGCGGAACAGGTACGCCAAGAAACAGAATTTTGGACTTCCCAGGGCTTAACTTTAGCAGAAGCACAACAGCGATCGCGCTACCGCATCTTTGGTTCTAAACCAGGGGCTTATGGTGCCGGACTCCAAGGTTTAATTGAATCCCAAAACTGGACAGATGACCAGGACTTAGCCCGTGCTTACATTAACTGGAGTTGCTTTGCCTATTCTACCTCCTCTCCTGGGGGCAAGGATTGTGCCCCTACCTCCATTCCTGGGGGCAAGGATTGTGCCCCTACCTCCATTCCTGGGGGCAAGGATTGTGCCCCTACCTCCATTCCTGGGGGCAAGGATTGTGCCCCTACCTCCTCTCCTGGGGGCAAGGATTGTGCCCCTACCTCCTCTTTTGGGCGCAAGCATTGCGCCCCTACCCCATCTCCCCTCTGGGGTACTTCCGCACCAGAAGCCTTTCAAAAACGGCTACAACAAATGCAAGTGGTGTTACACAACCAAGACAACCGCGAACACGATTTACTCGATTCTGATGACTATTATCAATTCCAAGGGGGTCTAACAGCAGCAGTAAGGGCTTTAAAAGGAGAAAACCCCCAAATCTACTTCGGTGATAATTCCATCCCCGCCAAGCCCAAAATCAGGCAGTTACAGGAGGAAATTGCCAGAGTATACCGTTCCCGGGTAGTTAACCCCAAATGGATTGCTGGGGCTATGCGCCACGGTTACAAAGGTGCCTTTGAAATGGCGGCGACCGTTGATTACTTATTTGCCTATGATGCTACAACCAATTGCGTTGCCGACCACATGTACGAAGGTATAGCCCAGGCATATTTATTCGATCCTGTCGTCTGTGAATTCATCCAAAATCACAATCCCCACGCTTTACGTGATATTGCTGAGAGAATTTTAGAAGCACACAAGCGAAATTTATGGCAGGATGTAAATATACAAACACTAGAAAGCCTGCGAAATCTGGTTCATCAAGCCGAAGCAGTAATCGAAGATAAATCAATGGTTTAGGAACAATCTATGGAAAACCTTGCGTATTTACACGTAGCTTTTACCTACGAAGACAGCCTGTCTGGTGAATTGGTTTCCCGTGACTGTGCGTTAAATCAAGCAACAGTCCCTGATTGGAAAAGACTTTCCAGTAGGGCATGGAAGCATCTACTACCCCTTTTCATCACTTTATCAATTCTGAGCGTGGTCAACAGTGCCTTAGCGCTGCAAATAGGTGACCAAGGTCCCTCTGTCAGGAGACTACAACAAAAACTGAAAAATGCTGGCTTTTATCCAGCTACTATCACACGAGTATATGATAAAAACACAGTAGAGGCGGTTCGTAAATTTCAAAAAGCCACTGGCTTACGAGTGGATGGTATTGCCGGTCCTAACACCTTAGAAAAATTAAATAGCTGGCGTCCCTCATCTGCTAGTACCCAAACCAAGAAACCCCAAACTACAGCCACTCGCCAAAGAAGTAACACCAAAGTAGTTGCAACTACAACTACAACTACAACTACCAAAAAATCCAGCAATTCTAACTTCATCGTTCGAGGTAATGAAGGAGAAAAAGTTAGAATTCTCCAAGAAAGGTTGCGAGTAGCAGGCTTCTATTACGGTAACGCTACCGGAATATTTGGTCCGATTACCGAACAAGCTGTGAAAAAATTCCAAAAGGCTTATAACTTACAGGTTGACGGTATCGTAGGTCCTGCAACCCTGGCAAAACTACCACCCATGGGCATCGGTGGTAATCAACAAACTCCTCGAATTCGCACCAGCAAAGATCAGCTAAGGTTGGGCGATCGCGGTGAAGCAGTCAGAGTTCTGCAAGCACAACTGATTAAAGCAGGATATCTCCGGGGAGAACCAAACGGTTACTATGGTGCCTACACCACAGATGCTATCCGACGCTTCCAGGCAAATAATTACCTAGCAGCCAGTGGTATTGCTGGTCCAACCACCCGTGCCAAATTGTATAATTCAGTGAATGCTGATGACAAAAAGCAGTTTAGCGTCCTGGAAATTCAAAGAAGACTAAGGCAAAGGGGTTTTTATAAAGGACCTCTGGATGGCAAAATGGGGAATGACACCAAGCAAGCAATTAAACAAGCTCAGGAATTCTACCAAATTAGTCTTAACGATCTCAAAAACGGACGCTTTTAGCATCCGCTTGAGTTCTAATTGATTACTGTCCAATCGGTTATTTACCTCCCACCAAGGCAATCAGTCTGTTGTAGACTTGTATGCCTTCTAATTTCATTTAGACTGCTATTGTCAGCATTTTCCAAGCACTACAGTGGCATTAACGACCGCTGACACTTGGGACAAACTGCGTGAATAGTCAACTGGCAGTCTAATAGTTGATAACCTTCTTTTTGGGCAGTTTTCGCACCAATTTTCAAGATTGAGTCATTTTTAAACTCAATAGTGGAATTACACCTCACACAAATCAAGTGATGGTGATGATGGGGATAAGGCTGGTTAATTTCATAATGTTTGTGCCCTTCTCCCAATTCCAACTCCCGCAAAATTCCCATCCGCGCCATCAACTTGAGAGTGCGATAAATAGTAGATAGGCTGATGGCTTCCCCGTCCTTTTCTAAACGGTGGTAGAGGTCTTCTGCACTGAGGTGTTCCCCTTGCGGTAACTCTTGAAAAATATGTAAAATTGTTTCTCTCTGGGGAGTTAAACGCCAACCGCGCTCATTTAATTCTGCCTTGAGTGAAGTTGCTGAGTAGACCGTCATAGCTAATTTTTCTCAACAAAGCCTGTTAGTTGAGAATATAGCAAATCATTAGACCTTTTTGCAACAATCATGGCTTATTGAGAATAATTACCAAAAATTTTTGTCAGAGGGGATCGAAAATTGATCTCATAACTTTTTCTGTTGATCCCCAAATAATCAGAGATGCTAAGGTAGGGAACTGGGAAATTGCATTTGACGTAAATGCAAATTAGTTCCCATAAGTCTTGTAACGAATAATTCATAATTCATAACTCAAATTCAATTACGAATCATGAATTATTCTTGACTAACTTAGGGATTCGAGGTAATCGCGGATCAGGTTACGACGCTTGGGTTGACGTAATTTTTGCAGTGCTTTGGATTCAATTTGTCTAACCCTCTCCCGTGAAAGTTCCAAAGCGCGTCCAATTTCTGCTAAAGAGTAAGGATGACCATCAGCCAAGCCAAACCGCATCAGAATTACATCCCTTTCCCTGGTGGTTAAATCAGCCAACAGATTCTGCAAGTCTCTTTGTAAGGATTCTCGCATCAGCATATCTTCTGGGGTAACGCTGTCGGTTTCCAGTAATTCCCCTAATTCAGTATCTTTATCTTTACCAACCTTAGTTTCCAGAGAAACAGAACGAGGTACTCGCAACAGAACTTCCCGCACTTGGGTGGGTGTCATATCCAACTCAACCGCTAGATCATCCAAAGTCGCAGTACGACCCTTTTCTTGGGAAATTTTACGCTGTGCCTTTTTAATTTTATTCAGCTTTTCCGTAATGTGAACTGGTAGTCGAATAGTGCGACTAGAAGTAGCGATCGCCCGGGTAATTCCCTGACGAATCCACCAGTAAGCATAGGTACTAAAGCGATAACCCTTGGTAGGGTCAAACTTTTCTACAGCCCTTTCCAAGCCTAAAGTACCTTCTTGGACTAAATCCAACAACTCCAAACCGCGATTTTGATACTTCTTAGCAACAGACACCACAAGGCGAAGATTTGCCTTAATCATGTGTTCTTTAGCTTGGAATCCAGCAGCCTGAACTTCTTCTAACTCTCGTACAGTTAACTTGGCAACTTCAGCCCAGCGTCGTTTTCCTTGTGCGAGAACTCGCTTAAGTTCAAATACGTCTACACCAGCAGTCTTTGCCCACCGTTCTAGGGAAGGACGATGTCCTAACTCCGATGTCAGTCGTTCCTGAGTTTCTATTATATGAAGATAGAGTGAAATTACCTCATCTCCCTTCTTGGCAGTTTTAGACAATAGTATCCGTAGTCGCAAGTAGCGCTGGACTTTTTGAGCTTCTGAAACTTCTTCATCCCGTCCTAACAAACGAACCCGACCAATTTCTTGTAAATATAAACGTACCAGGTCTGTACTGCGACGATTAGTAGTAGTTGCAAAATTAGTATTCTCAGGGGAAGCAATTTCTAACTCTTCCAAGTTATCTATTTGTTGTAACTCGTTCTCGTCAACAGTAACTTCTGAGTCAAAACCTTGGGTAGATTTTTTGGTTCCGTAGGCGGTATCTGCTGCGTAAAAAGATGTTGCTGGCATAAAAGTCGTCTCAATGGCTCCAGGTAACAATAGATTGCGCTCAGCTAATCAACTGTTGTTATAGTTCCCGTGATTTGCGAAGAACTAACAGGGTTTTCAATTTAATTACAGATTTTTTTTCAAGCATCTGTACTAGTTTCATTTAATACTTAGCTATACAGTTGTCCCCTGCTGTGATTTTGATTGAACCAATGGCTATTCAAATATACAGCTGGACTTTGATTAGCTAACTACACAGTCAAATTATAAGTCTTGTTTGGTCTTGACTGTAACTTGGATAACATGGTATAAACATAAACAAAGTAAAAATCTATATTACCGATATAGTCCTATCTACATAACTATGTCGGTGGTTTCCTGATGCTTTACAAAATTTTCATGGCTAGAATTTTGGGAATAGGGAATAGCCCTCTTGTGTCACTCTGGGAAGAGAAAAATAAATGTAGGTTGGGTAGAACGAAGTGTAGACGACGGTCGGGAGGCTTCTCGGAGAGTAACCCAACAATCAGTAGATCACAAAGTTTTTTAGAAGCCTTGCCATATCGATATTTCAGCAAAACATTGGTGTATCGTGAAAGCACGTTTTAATCAGCGTTTCAGGCGATACCGTTAGTTGTCTTGAAGCCAAAGCGAATAAACTCATGCTGAATAAAGAGGGATAGGGAATAGGGAAGGGGGAGAAACTCCGCGCCTGTTGGGCGCAAGCTTTGCGCCCCTACAAATTCGACGCCTCCCAATGCCGAGTGGAAATCTTCATTTAATCTCAGCCCATACAGTACCTTTAGCCCCTATGCTAGCGATGGGGGTTATCAGCGAGTCAAAAGTTAAAAGTCATAGACGCGTTAGCACAACTGCTGGCAATGCTTCTAATTTTTTACTGCGTGCAAATTAAATGTCCAACAGCCATTAGCACCACATAGTTGGCTTTGCTGTTGATAATTAACTCCCACAAAGAACAGACAGACAGACGATGAATATGCTAGATACCGCTATTGAGAACATTGTTGCCCGGGAAATCCTCGACTCCCGGGGTAGACCAACTATAGAAGCAGAAGTACATTTGGCTGGGGGTGCTATGGGACTAGCACAGGTTCCCAGCGGTGCCTCTACGGGCACTTTTGAGGCACACGAACTGCGGGATGGGGATAAAAGCCGTTATAGCGGTAAAGGCGTGTTGAAGGCGGTGCAAAACGCCAAAGAGGGACTTGCCCCGAAATTATTAGGAATGGATGCCCTTAACCAAGAACTAATTGACCGGACGATGATTTTCCTGGATGGTTCTGCCAACAAATCACATCTGGGTGCAAATGCAATTCTGGCTATTTCCCTAGCAACAGCAAAAGCTGGGGCAGATGCTTTAGCCATTCCCCTCTACCGTTATTTGGGAGGTCCATTGGCGAATTTGTTGCCAGTACCACTGATGAATGTAATTAATGGTGGTGCCCACGCTGCTAACAATGTGGATTTTCAAGAATTCATGATTGTTCCCATTGGTGCGTCTTCTTTCCGGGAAGCACTGCGTTGGGGTGCGGAAGTATTTGCCACTCTTGCCAAAGTATTAGACGACAAGGGTTTACTTACTGGTGTGGGAGATGAAGGTGGTTTTGCCCCCAACCTGGAGTCAAATCAGGTAGCTTTAGAATTGCTGGTGGCTGCTATCGAGAAAGCTGGTTACAAGCCAGGGACAGAAGTGGCTTTGGCTTTGGACGTAGCTGCTAGTGAGTTTTACAAAGATGGACAATATGTCTATGACGGTAAACCCCACTCCCCAGGAGAGTTTATTGATTATATGGCACAGCTGGTTAGCCAGTATCCTATTGTTTCCATTGAAGATGGCTTACACGAGGAAGATTGGCAAAATTGGCAATCCCTTACTATTAAAATTGGTGACGGCGTACAGTTGGTAGGGGATGACTTATTTGTTACTAACGCTAAGCGCTTACAACAGGGTATCGAACAAAAAGCTGGTAACGCCATCTTAATTAAGCTAAATCAAATTGGTTCCCTGACAGAAACCCTGGAAACCATTGATTTAGCTACCCGTAACGGTTTCCGTTCCGTAATTAGTCACCGTTCCGGAGAAACAGAAGACACTACTATCGCTGACTTAGCCGTAGCCACCCGTGCTGGACAAATCAAAACTGGTTCCTTGTGTCGTAGTGAACGGGTAGCGAAATATAACCGCTTGCTACGTATCGAGGACGAACTAGGCGATCGCGCTGTTTATGCTGGTGCTGTGGGAATGGGACCAAAGTAAGGATTGGTAATTGGTAATTGGTAATTGGTAATTGCTAATTGCTAATTGGTGAGGCACTGCGGTCTACTCTATGATAGGCTGCGTTACTCTCCGAGAACGCTGAACGGGAACGCGTCTATGGCGCTTTCCGTCGTAGACACCCCAAGGGTGGCTTCTCGTAATCCCCATTACCCATTACCTATTACCCATTACCCATTACCCATTACCCATTACCCATTACCGAATTAAGGATAAAATCCTAACTTCGGTAATCCTAGGGTTTCTTCCCAACCCATCATAATGTTCATACACTGAACTGCTTGACCTGCTTGTCCTTTAATTAGGTTGTCAATTGCTGACATCACAATTATGCGACCTGTGCGCGGGTCAACTTCTATACCTATGTAACAAAGATTGCTACCGCAAGCCCATTTGGTTTGGGGGTAAACCCCAGGATCACAAACTTTTACCCAAGGGGAATTACGGTAAAAGGCTCTATAGATGGTAATTAAATCATCACGAACTAAACCAGGGTCACGGAGAGTGGCGTATACTGTTGCTAAGATACCCCTGACCATAGGTATGAGGTGGGGTGTAAATTGCACCATTACTTCATGCCCTGCCAAATTGCTGCAAATTTGCTCGATTTCCGGGGTATGGCGGTGACGGGCGACGCCATACGCCCCCAAGGAGTTATCTGCCTCCGCAAGTAACATGTTAATTTTGCCTTGGCGTCCACCACCAGATGTGCCGGATTTAGCATCAATAATGGCAGTTTCCGGCATAATTAACCCTTGTTTGAGTAGTGGTGAAAGGGCAAGTAAACTAGCAGTAGGGTAACAACCGGGACAGCCAATGATTTGTGCTTCGGCGATGCGATCGCGGTACAATTCTGGTAGTCCGTAAACTGCTGCTTCTGCTGTAGTGTGATCGCTTCTTTGGTTACCATACCAAGTGGTGTAAGTTGCCAAATCTCTGAATCGATAGTCTGCACTTAAATCAAGAACTTTGCATCCTCGTTCGATCAGTTGGGGTGCGATTTGGCAAGCTAGACCATTGGGGAGGGAAAGAAATACTATTTCCGTGCGGTGGGCAATAAGTTCTGGATCTACTGCTTCTACGGTCAAATCAACTGTGGATGCTAGATGAGGATAAATATCCGCAAAGGGTTTTCCGGCGCTACTCTCTCCTCCTAAATAAACTAGTTCAACTTCTGGATGATCCATCAGTAGGCGTACTAATTGTACTCCGCCATAGCCTGACGCGCCAACGATGCCAACGGGTACGCGTCTAAAATTGCCCATGTTCTGAAATCCTTATCCCATGAATGTTAATCTACTATCAGCTAAAGGCTAATAGCTTGTAAATGAACTATGTATGATTGCTGTTTTACAGTTTTTGCACTTTTAAGTACTAAAACCCAATTTTAACGGCAGGCATTTTCGCTATCTTATCGAATCATTGTTGGTATTTTTCTGGAAACTCAAAAAGGAGTTACAATCAAATATAAGCTTTATGTTAAAAAAAATTTACTTATACTAGCTGGAAGTCTCTGTGTCCCAATCTCCTACTACCTCCAACCCAGATTTAAAATTTGACTCCATAGATGCTGCCTTGGCAGATTTAAAAGCTGGTCATGTCATTGTGGTGGTAGATGACGAAAACCGGGAAAATGAAGGCGACGTGATTTGTGCTGCCCAATTTGCCACACCAGACACAATTAATTTTATGGCGGTGGAAGCACGGGGTTTGATTTGTCTGGCTATGACGGGCGATCGCCTAGACCAGTTAGATTTACCATTAATGGTAACTAATATTACGGATACTAACCAAACGGCTTTCACTGTCAGTATTGATGCCGGACCCCATTTGGGTGTCACCACTGGTATTTCCGCAGAAGACCGTGCCCGCACAATTCAAGTGGCACTTAACCCCGAAACCAAACCCGATGATTTACGTCGCCCCGGTCATATTTTCCCCATCCGTGCTAAGGAAGGAGGAGTATTAAAACGAGCAGGGCATACGGAAGCATCCGTAGATTTATCGAGATTGGCAGGACTATATCCGGCGGGGGTAATTTGTGAAATTCAAAACCCCGATGGTTCTATGGCGCGGTTACCAGAATTATTTGCATATGCCCGCCATCACCAGTTGAAAATTATTAGCATTGCGGATTTAATTAGTTATCGCTTACAACATGACCGCTTAATTGTCCGGGAAACTGTAGCTGATTTACCTACTGAGTTTGGTCTGTTCCAAATTTATGCTTACCGTCACACCCTAGATAATTCTGAACATGTTGCCATTGTTAAGGGAGACCCCTCCCAGTTTCAGGATAACCCGGTGATGGTGCGGATGCATTCCGAATGCTTGACGGGGGATGCTTTGGGTTCCCTACGTTGCGATTGTCGGATGCAGTTGCAAGCAGCATTAAAAAAGATTGAAGATGCAGGACAAGGTGTAGTTGTATACCTGCGGCAAGAAGGACGGGGCATTGGTTTAGTTAATAAGTTAAAGGCATATTCTTTACAGGATATGGGGCTAGATACCGTAGAAGCAAATGAGCGTTTGGGCTTTCCTGCTGACCTGCGGGACTACGGTATGGGGGCGCAAATGCTGATGGATTTGGGTGTACACAAGATTTGTTTGATTACCAACAATCCCCGTAAAATTGCTGGTTTGAAGGGTTATAGTTTGGAAGTGGTGGACCGGGTTCCCCTACTGATTGAGTCTAATGACTACAACACCAATTATTTGGCTACTAAAGCGAAAAAATTGGGTCACATGCTGTTACAAACTTATTTAGTTACAGTAGCGCTACACTGGCAAGATGACCCCCAAGCAGTTACGGAACGTTATGAACGCTTGGAGAAGTTACGGCATTTAGCTAAAAGCCATAATTTATTATTACAGGAAGAAGCCCGTCCTGTGGGCATAGCCTTGTTTGATCAACCATCCTTAACAGCCCATTTGGGGTTAGATCAGCCACAAATGGCAGCCCATGACTGGTATCAGCAGCAGAATCATCCTTACTTGCAGGCGATCGCGGAAATTTTGGATAGTTTAGGAACTTTTCCTTATATCCAAAAGCTAGAATTTATTGTCTCTCCGGGTACAGATCCCCTCAGTCACCTACAAGTAGGATGCGATCGCCTCAGTTTTCCCTTGAGTCAGCTACCTTCGTCAATTTGCGACAAGTTGGAGACTCAGAAAATTTATAGTTTTGTTAGATAAGCTATCTCAAATGTCGCATTCTTGACGTAAGGATTGGGCGCAAGCATTGCGCCCCTACATATGTATCAATATTTTCGTGAATTGGTATAGTTTTTTGGGAAATGGAATTCTTGCTCTAGCGCTATAGTTTTTGGGGGAGTGAAATCCTTACTGTAGCCCTATATAGGGGTTTTCGGTTGAGTGTAGACGCATTAGACACGGAGTGGCTTCCCGCAGGGTAGCGGCTTCTCGTAGAGTGGTACACAAATTTTCCCTCTCCTTACCATAGACACGGAGTGGCTTCCCGTAGGGTAGGAGAGGGGTGGCTTTAGCCGGGGTGAGGTGAGCGCATGTATTCCACAAGCGTGAAAACCGCTATAGTTTTTTGGCAAATGGAATCCTTACTATAGCGCTATAGTTTTTGGGAGGCAAATGGAATTGTGACTGTAGCGCTATAGTTTTTGGGAGGCAAATGGAATTGTGACTGTAGCGCTATAGTTTTTGGGGGGGAATGGAATTGTGACTGTAGCGCTATAGTTTTTGGGGGGGAATGGAATTGTGACTGTAGCGCTATAGTTTTTGGGAGGGAAATGGAATTGTGACTGTAGCGCTATAGTTTTTGGGAGGGAAATGGAATTCTTGCTGTAGCGCTATAGTTTTTTGGGGGAAATGGAATTCTTGCTGTAGCGCTATAGTTTTTGGGAGGGAAATGGAATTGTGACTGTAGCGCTATAGTTTTTGGGAGGGAAATGGAATTGTGACTGTAGCGCTATAGTTTTTGGGAGGCAAATGGAATTCTTGCTGTAGCGCTATAGTTTTTGGGAGGGAAATGGAATTCTTGCTGTAGCGCTATAGTTTTTTGGGGGAAATGGAATTCTTGCTGTAGCGCTATAGTTTTTGGGAGGCAAATGGAATTGTGACTATAGCGCTATAGTTTTTGGGAGGCAAATGGAATTCTTGCTGTAGCGCTATAGTTTTTTGGGGGAAATGGAATTCTTGCTATAGCGCTATAGTTTTTGGGAGGGAAATGGAATTGTGACTATAGCGCTATAGTTTTTGGGAGGGAAATGGAATTGTGACTATAGCGCTATAGTTTTCGGGGAGTCACACATCTTGCACCAAGACTAAAAACCAATACAGTTGAGTTAAATCAAAGCTTTTAGTAAGGCTTGCAGCTTAAGTTGAATTTCCGCCATTTCTTTGTCTGGATCGGAACCCGCAACAATACCCGCACCAGCGTAAAGTCTTGCGCGATCGCCATCTATTAATGCGGAACGAATTCCCACAATAAATTCACAATTTCCCTCAGAGTCTACCCATCCCAGGGGTGCAGCATATAAACCCCTTTCAAAGCTTTCGTAGCGGCGAATTTCGGCACAGGCTAATTCTGCTGATGCACCCGCTACTGCTGGTGTGGGATGTAATTGGGCGACAATTTGTAAGGGATGGACGTTAGCTGGAACTAAGGCTGTAATGGGTGTCCATAAATGTTGGATATTAGATAATTGTCGCAGTCTGGGTGCTAAAGTTTGGGGTAATAAACCCAGTTGAGATAGACGTTGAGTAATAAAATCAATTACTAATAAATGTTCATGTTTTTCCTTGTCGCTATTGAGTAAGCGATTGGCGTTACTAGCATCTTCTGTGGGTGTTTCACCCCTGGGTGCAGAACCAGCTAAAGCATCGGTAATTAACTGTCTATGGTGGATGCAAATTAAACGTTCTGGACTAGCACCAATAAAGTTTTGTCCCTTACCATTACTAATGGAAAATATATAACAATTAGGATGTAGTTGCCGTAGTTTTTTTAATGATTGTAATAAATTAAATTTAGTGTTTGAGGTAACATCTAGAGCATTTGCTAATACAATTTTACTTAAACGATTAGAACGAATAGTTTCTAAAGCTGATAATACAGAGTCTTTAAATTTATCAGGATTTGTGACATATTTTCTACTGAATTGTGGTTCTAGGATATAGTGGTTAAGGGAAGAATATTTAAAAGAATTTATAGTTTCTATATTGTTCCAAAAATTTTGCAAAGTTTTAGATATATTTAGGTTTTTATCAATAATTATATTAGTAACTAAGATACATTGTTCTTTTTTTAAGGCTACTTGCCAACGGGGAAGAAAAATAGTAGTTTCTGGAAAAGGGTAATCTGTTTGTAGGTGGCGGTCAAAAAAACCAAATCCACAAAAAAAATGAGGTTTGGAAAAAGGTAAATTATTGGTATAAATGCCAGGAAAAATATTTATATTACCTATGACTTCATTAATAAAATATTCTGCTTTTTGGAAACGTTTTTTGCCAGTAATTTCGATTTGAGAAACAGCACCAACAGCTGCAATAATTTCTTTTTTACCTTGATTTTCCCAATAAAAATTTAGTTCATTTGGTTGGGTAATGTTATCAAGTACTACTAATGGATCAACTAAGTCTATTTCTAGGGCAATACTGGCGATTTGGGTATCGTTGTTTTGCTGGCAATTTCGCTTAACCGCTAAAAGAAATTGGCATATTTCCTGATTATATACAAAAAACTGGGCAGGGCATGGTGAAACTGTCATGGATCTAGGAATAGTAAATTTTTTTTAAGTTATCTTCCTAAGACGTGAACAATTATGGTCGTATTTCTACAGGTAGCACAAATAGCTGCCGTTTAACCAGCGTAGAATGGTTTGTCATGGGAGGGTGTTGTAGTACCTTGACATGGCGAACCAGTTGACGGTGTGAAAGTTCAGCTTGGGAATTTTCCACAACCTGGTTAATCAGCTACTTGTAAATCTAAACTTTCCCCATTCCTTTGAGGTTACCACTAATCTACAATCATACTTTATACTTGAGTTTATTAATTACAAGTGATGACTATAAAACTGAGTTCATATCCTCACAGAAAATTATGGATGGCGGCAATTAAACCGCCAATGTACAGCGTTGCGATTATGCCCATCTGGGTGGGAACTGCTGTAGCTTTTGCGGAAACAAAGATATTTAATGCCGGAATTTTTTCGACTTTTTTAACTGCAGCAATTTTAATTCTCGCTTGGGAAAATCTCAGTAATGATGTCTTTGATTCTGCAACGGGTATTGATAAAAATAAACTCCATTCTCTGGTGAACTTAACCGGAAATAAACAATTGATATTTTGGTTGGGAAATGGCTGTTTAGCTTTGGGTTTACTGTTGATACTAGGAATAGCTGTTTGGCAAAAAGACTTAACGGTAATTGCCATAATTTCCCTGTGCTGTGTCTTGGGATATCTTTACCAAGGACCCCCATTTAGATTAGGATACCAGGGTTTAGGGGAAATTTTGTGCTTTTTTGCTTTTGGTCCTTTGGGCATAAGTGCTGGTTATTATAGTCAAACCCAAAGTTGGTCATGGACGAGTTTAGCAGCTTCGGTAATTGTTGGTATTGCTACTTGTTTAATTTTATTTTGTTCCCATTTTCACCAAGTTGAAGATGACTTAGCAGCAGGAAAGCGATCGCCAATTGTCCGTTTAGGAACCGAAAAGGGTGCCCAAGTTCTCACATGGTTTACTGGTAGTATTTATGTTTTGACGGTGATATTTATATTGAGTGGCTTTTTCCCTATATGGACAGTACTAAGTTTTGTCAGTTTACCTTTTGCCATTAAACTATGTCGCCATGTCCAAGAAAATCATCATCAGCCAGACAAAGTCAATAACTGTAAATTTATTGCCGTAGCGGTGCATTTTTGGAGTTGTTTGACATTTGGTTTGGGTTTTATTTTTTCAGTCATCGTTAGTGGTTAGTGGTTAGTGGTTACAAATAAGCATTTGCATTCCAAAAACCCTGATTTATCTAGGTATTACTCCCTTCCCGCTCTTACGAATACCGATGGAATTAGACACATAGACGCGCAGCGGCTACTTTCTCCAAGCCACTACTCTACGAGAACACTACGTGAACGTGTCTACCCTGCGGGTAGGAAAGAAGGAATTAAAGATAGGTAATCTTACACCACCGAAGGGAGTAAGGCTAACAAAAGCCTATTAAGGGACAAATACTAACCACTAACTTCCATTACCAGCTACAGAATGTCAGTAAACCACAAACTTTTGAAAACGAACGTAAAAATAGGGGTTTCAGCTATCCCGGATCAGGAAGCAAACACCATTGGTAATAAAGCGATCGCTTGAAGGTAACTAGGAGTATTGTCTAAAATACTCAATTTAACGTTGTTTTGTGAGTTTTGTGATATTCCTGGTTTTAGTTGAAATGTCCAGATGGTAAGACTTCTAAAAAACTTTTTGGTTTACTGAATGTAGGTTTTAGTTTAAGTACGCAAGAACCACAAAGTATGACTAAGTGATTTAATGTAAAATTAGTGATTTATCAATTCGATTTTCGACCCTATCAGCGGAGATTTACTCGTCCTCTGACTACCAATCATGGTACTTGGGATATCCGCGAAGGAATTATCATCTGTCTGTGGGATGAAATTGGGACAATAGGTTGGGGGGAAATTGCCCCCATTAGCTGGTTTGGTTCGGAAACCTTACAACAAGCTTTGGATTTTTGTCGTCAGTTACCAAGGGAAATTACCCAGGAGATGATTTTCTCTATCCCCGATGCATTACCCGCTTGTCAGTTTGGTTTTGAGTCAGCGTGGGAGATGGGGAGATGGGGAGAGGGGGAGATGGGGAGATGGGGAGAGGGGGAAGAGGGGGAAGAGGGGGGAGAGGGGGGAGACAATTCACTTTTAACTCGTAACTCCTCGCTGTCTTATAGTTGTTTGCTACCACCAGGGGAAGCAGCGTTAGAAGTGTGGGAAAATCTGTGGGAGGAGGGATACCGCACTTTTAAATGGAAAATCGGTGTGGGTGCGATCGCCTATGAGTTGGAAGTTTTGCAAACCTTGGCACAAAAATTACCTACTTCGGGGAAACTACGATTAGATGCTAATGGTGGACTTAGTTATGAGGAAGCAGAAATATGGTTGAAGGGTTGCGATCGCTTACCTGTGGAAATTGAATTTCTGGAACAACCTTTACCTGTGGGGGAATTCCAGGGAATGCTGAAGTTAAGTAGTTCTTATCAAACTGCGATCGCTTTAGATGAATCTGTGGCGACATTGAAGCAATTAATTAATAGTTATTACCAAGGTTGGAGAGGGATTTTTGTTGTTAAACCGGGAATAGCAGGTTCACTATCACGTCTGCGGGAATTTTGCCGAAATCATGAAATTGATGTTGTTTTTTCTTCTGTGATGGAAACGGCTATTGGTAGACAAGCTGCACTCCAATTAGCTGTTGAATTATCTGCAACAAATCGGGCAGTTGGTTTTGGTATTAATCATTGGTTTACTGAAGATGAAGAATCCTGGTTAAAAAATTTATGGAATGGCTTTTAGATGTTCTTAAACAGCGCAGTGATGATGATTGGCTTATTGGTGTTGACAGGATTCAACTACAGCAATTAACAACAGAATTATATTTAGAATTAAGGCAAGTTATACAAACGGAAAAGACACCAAAAATAATCTTAGCTGAACGGGAACCAGTCCGATTTTTAGCATCTTTTTTGGCAGGTTGTGCGGTTGGATGTCCTATTTTTCTTTGTAATCCTGACTGGGGACAACAGGAGTGGCAACAAGTATTTGATTTAGTACAACCAGATATTATTTGGGGACAATTATTAGTTCAAAAAGGCAATTTTACTGGTTTAAATAAAAAACCGCAGAGGACACAGCGAAAAGTGCGGTCATGGGAAGCCACTCTCGTGCGGAGGTTCCCTCCGTTGAGAGAAGTGGCGTGGTTTCCCCCAGGAGCAACTTTTCAAGAGAGAGAACACAGAGAAAGAGAAGAAGAGGATAATTTTATCAGTTGGTTTACCATTAGGAATTACCAATTACCAAATTATATTTTTATTCCTACTGGTGGTTCTTCAGGTAATATTAAATTTGCCATTCATACATGGGAAACTTTAATGGCATCTGTCAGGGGATTTAGAGAATATTTTAAATTAAATCAAGTTAATTCTTTTTGTGTATTACCGGTATATCATGTCAGTGGTTTAATGCAATTTATGCGTTCTTTTACCAGTAGTGGCAAATTAGTAATTACACCCTTTAAACAAATAGAATCTACAATTAACTGGGATATAGAACCATCAGATTTTTTTATTTCTTTAGTCCCAACTCAATTACAACGTCTATTAGAAAATCCCAAATTAAGCAACTGGTTATCTCAATTTCAGACCGTACTTTTAGGAGGTGCACCAGCTTGGCAAGAACTACTAAACAAAGCAAAATATCATCAAATTCGGTTAGCACCTACCTATGGAATGACAGAGACAGCTTCCCAAATTGCTACTCTTAAACCGGATGATTTTCTCAATGGTAAAATCAGTAGCGGTAAAATACTTCCCCATGCTAATGTTAGTATTTGCAATCAAAAAGGAGAAATATTAAATACCAATCAAATTGGCAATATTACTATTACAGCAGAATCTTTATTCCTGGGTTACTATAATTCTTCCTTTTTTCCTAATTACAATCACCAATTACCAATTACCAATTACCAATTACCAACTTTCTCAACAGATGATTTAGGTTTTTTAGATTCCCAAGGTTATTTAAATATTATCGGTCGTAATAGCAACAAAATTATTACAGGTGGTGAAAACGTCTACCCGGAAGAAGTAGAATCAGCTATCAAAGCGACTAAAATGGTAACAGATGTATGTGTCATTGGCATACCAGATAAACAATGGGGACAAGCAGTAACAGCAATTTATATTCCCCAAAATTCCCATACATCTATCTTACAAATTCAGGACTTACTCAAAGGTAAAATCAGCAAATTTAAAATACCTAAACATTGGATTCCCGTCCCCAAACTTCCCCGTAACAACCAAGGAAAAATCAACCGTCAACATCTAAAAAAAATCGCTACCAAATATCTCAAAAAACTCACATAATCTCTCTTGATTTTCTTCTCTCTGTGTTCTCTGCGTCTCTGCGGTTAATTTCTAACCATTTCTTCGCTTCTTCCGGCAAATTCCTCTTCTTTCTCACACTCGCATCAATACAAACATGCCTAGTTATTGCCTTAGCAACCACCATTTCATTCACAATAATTTCATAATTAATCTCAAATTTATCATCACTAATTTTTTGCGGATTTAAACTAACAACTAACTTCTCACCACAAGATAAAGGACGGAAAAAATCCACGTTAGCATGAACAATAGGAAAAGCCACGGATGGGTTAGTAAAAAATTGTTGAATATCAATACCTGACGCAGCTAAAGATTCTTCATAAGCTTCATGACAAATAGTTAATATATTGGCAAAATAAACTACTCCAGCAGCATCAGTATCTTGAAATCTTACAGTACGGTGGTATGTGAAAGACATTGGTAAAAGGGAATAGGGAATAGGGAATAGGGAATAGGGAATAGGGAATAGGGAATAGGT
>JASJCY010000121.1 GCA_030065825.1 Nostocaceae cyanobacterium
AGTTGAGTCCAATACACGAGGGAACCTCACCCCGTCCGACCGACTCCCCTCTCCGAACTTGCGGAGAGGGGAAAGGGGTGAGGTTTATCTGTATTCTATCCAAGTGAAAACTGCTATAGTCATATTTATATGACTTTGACTATTAGACTGGGACTTATAGTCCCAGGTGGGTGTGATGGAAACGGGAACGAAATTAATGGGACAAACCACTAGACATCTGGTGGAAAAGAATGTTCCAGACGTAAAATTTTACCTCTGGAACAAGGGTTGTATAGGAATCCGGTTTGATTTGTAAAATTACTCGTGATGGTAGGGAACGGGGAACTCTTAACAGGGAACAGAAAGTGTACTGAGATTTCTTCAAAAATCAAATAGTAATCCTATAACTGACCCATATTTAATTTTCACGCCTAGGTCTACTATACTAGTAAACGCTACACAGACCACATATATAAGTTCAAGGTCATGAATTTTCAGCTTCTACCATAAACACAATTGTACTTGCAGTCATATGAAGCTGGTAAGCTGCAAAATGTTGTGGTACTGTAAGCGGTTGAGAACCTTGACCATGTCCTCCAAGTTTATTTCTAACAGTAGGAATGCCACTTTCAAGATTTTGCCTAAGTGATGAAAATTGAGTTTCTAAAAAAGGAGGAATCAGATTATTTTGAAAGCAAATGCTGATTATTTTTTTAGCAGTATCTGTAGATTTATATGCCCAACCTTGGTTATCACAAATAATTTTCATTGTACTTTCAAACGCTTTCAGACAGTAGTTGATACATTCTTTATAGCGCTTATGTCTGTAGTGTTGATGTGCTTGTAAAAATTCCTCGTTTGCACTCTGAAATCTCGAATCACTGAGTAAGTACAAAGCTGGTTTAACGGCATCATTATGGATAATCTGAGAATCTACTCTTATAATTTTCCCAGATTCATATTGATAGCCTACTCCGTGTTCTTTAAACCTAGCGTTCAATTCTTCTATAGCTTCCTCAGGTGTAATTTTTGGTTGAGTCTCACCTATTACTTCACCATCAATAAATAGAAAAAATAATTCTACAACATCAAGAATTTGTTCTATATCGCTAGTCTGCACCAGAAATTCTTGTACATCTTCAATATAGTCTATATTTTCCAAATATGTTCTATTTATAAGAGAAAATTTACCGTATTCACGACATAATATATCATGAATGTCGCGGTATAATTCTTGAGTATAAGATTGAGTATAACAAGTATAAGAATCGATAGGGTTTCCTTGTAGGTCATTCATAATATGAACAATCTGGACACGTAGCGGTTCAGGAATATCATCATATTGATAAACATCAGGTACTTCTCCTCGAAGCTTTTTTTGACGTTTTGAGAAAATATTGAATGGCATATTTCAGAATATTTACTTAATCAAATATATCTATGCTACAACAATCAAACAAAATTGTCTCTCATGGTTGTAAATTGAGTTTTCACGAAATAATCACCCACCATCAAATTTCCTGATTGTCTCTTATTTCTTCTTCCCTCCTCCCATTAACAAACCAATCTCCTCCACCGTTGCTGTATCACCATCCAAAACACCCACAAACTCACCTCGATACATTACCGCAATGCGATCGCTCATTGCCATTACTTCTTGTAATTCTGTAGAAATATATACAATGGCGGCACCCCGTTCTCTTTCCGCTAACAACCGCTGCTGTAGTATTTCTGTCGCTCCCACATCTAAACCCCTTGTTGGTTGCATGGCTATAATTAATACGGGTTTTTCTGCTAATTCCCGTGCTAATACTACCTTTTGTTGATTTCCTCCCGAAAGCTGACTTACTTTGACATCAACCCCCGTTGCACGAATATCAAACTCTGATATTGCAGATGTGGCATGATTTTTAATTACTTGGGGTTGTAATAACAAATAACGACAAAAGGGTAATTTCCTAAAAGCCTTTAAAACCAAATTTTGGGCGATACTAAAATGTAATAGTAAACCCATTTTTTGCCTATCTTCTGGGATATAACCTATGCTTGGGGATACATTCTGAGAAAACTTAATTTCCCCTCCTTTTACACTCCGCACTCCTGCTATAGTATCTGCTAATTCTCGCTGTCCATTTCCATCCACTCCAGCAATACCTAAAATTTCTCCTTCTCGCAGTTCAAAAGAGATATTGCGTACCGCGTTTATACCCCTATTATCTACAACTTGCAAATTCTCTACAGATAGTACTACTCTTCCTAACTTGACTGGGGATTTGTTTAATTGCAAAGAAATTTCTCTCCCCACCATTAACGCTGCTAATTCACTCTTGTTAGTTTCTGAAATATTTCTATTTGCTACTACCTTTCCTCGTCGTAAAACTGTTACCGTATCACAGAGATTCATCACCTCTTCTAATTTATGACTAATAAAAATAATCGTATTTCCAGCATTTGCCAGTTGACGGAGAATTTTAATTAAAGATTTGACTTCCAAGGGTGTTAAAACAGCCGTTGGTTCATCGAGAATTAATAACTTTGCTTGACGGTAAAGAACTTTGAGAATTTCGACCCTTTGTTGTGTCCCCACTGGTAAATATCCAACTTTGGCTTCCGGGTTAATTTCTAATTCGTAAGTTTGGGATAAAGCAGCTATTTTTTGTTGCTGTTGCTTGAGATTTAAACCCCATTTATTATCACTTCCGAGAATAATGTTTTCTGTTACACTCAACTGCGGTACTAGCATAAAGTGTTGATGAATCATGCCAATACCAAGTTTAATTGCAGCCTTAGCAGATGTAATATTTACTGGTTTATCCTGCAAGTAAATTTGACCACTCTCAGGTTGATAAAGACCACTAATAATGTTCATCAAAGTAGTCTTACCTGCGCCATTCTCGCCTAAGATGGCATGAATTTTTCCAGCTTCTATTTCAAAAAAGATATTATCATTAGCAATAAATGAACCGAAGCGTTTACTTATCCCTTCTAAGCGTAAATATGACATTTATTTCGAAATATAGAGTCAGCTAAAAAACACCTAAATTAAATATTTGGACGGGCAGGGATGCCCCGCAGTCGCTACAACGGGGGGAACCCCAACGCCAGTTCACTCAACGCGGGAAACCCGCGCACGTGACTGGCTCCGCAACGCGCTGCTCTCCATCCCACAAGAGTTAGACTAATTTAGATTATCTAGTTTAAATGCGTAACAACTTAATAAATAAAGTTTCACCTAGAGACTCAGATAATCAGACAAATTATTTGTGTCTAATGCATAATTGTTTTCATAAATTTATTTTTTCAGACATCTTGTATTTTTCCCATTTTCTTGACACGACTCAAAAGTTATTTTTTTCTCTACTATTTCTTGTTTGATATCCAGTGCTTTTTGTTGAATTTCCTGCGATACTATATCGCCAAATTTTCCTAAACTGAGAATATCTGATTTTTCTAACCCAATTCTATAAACTTCACCTTTTAATTGTTTACTCTTCGCCAACTCTGCTATATAAGCTATTGCTAAATCCATCCGTTTAACAGCACTTGTCAACACTGCCTTTGGTGCTAATTCCAATTGGTCTTTTGTATTCCCAAAAGCATAAACACCTTTTTCCGCAGCAGTTTGTAATACCGCAGGTGAAGCATTATCCAACCATTGATAAATCACATCATTACCAGCAGAAATCAAAGCTAGTGTAGCTTCCTTTGCCTTAGAAACATCATTCCAATCCCCAGTAAAACTAGGAGTAACTTCAATATTCGGATTAACAGATTTTGCCCCTAATTCCAAACCCCGTAATTCTTCCTGAGTCGCTGCAAACTCTTGTCCAGCAATATAAGCTAGTTTATTAGATTTAGTCATCGAAGCAGCAATAATTCCACATAAATAACTAGCTTGGAGGTGATCTATCCGCAAAGCAGCAATATTTTCTCCTTTAATCGCACCATTAACAGCAATAAAAAACGTATTGGGAAACTGGGGTGCTACTTGTTGAATTGCAGCATCAAATTGTCCACCGTGGGCAAATATTACATTATAATTCTTACGGGCAAAATCTGTTAAAATCTCCCCTTGATCCGCTTGCGATACTTGTTCTACAAAAGCAGTTTCTGCACCCAATTTTTGCTTTGCTAACTGTATACCTTCATAACCAGACTGGTTCCAAGCTTTATCAGTAATCACTCCCGGAAGTGCGATCGCAACTTTCAAACCTTCCCCACCACCTGTAGTTATGTTAGTCTCACTACTACTACAAGCTTTTAGCAGTAAGCTAGTACTAAAAACTGCCAAACTGTACCAGAGAAATTTACGACGACTAAAATTGATTAACATACAATAAATTTTATATTATAACTTAGTATCTTAGTGCTTATCCCAAGGAAAGTGCAAAGCACTAAGTAGTAAATTAAATAAACCCGGTTTTTAGCCTTGGTGCAAGATGTGTGATACTCCTAGGTTAGACACAAAGACAGTAAGATTATACTTATAGAGAAATGATAAAATAACCAAAATACAAATAAATTAGAAATTAAATATGAATAGATCAAAGACAATACAGCAACTACAAGCGCAATTAATCACACCAGAAAATTTTCGTCCTTATGGACAGGTGATTTTTGCCAGTAAAGATGGAAAACCCTTTGATGGGGAAGATGCACAATTGATGTTAGATAAAGGTACTCCTCGTTTTTATATTATGCAGTTGCATTGTAGAGGAAGAAAATTTCATAAAATTACTCGTCATATGCAATGTACTCAATGTTTAGGTTCACTGGAAGGAAAGGAATGGTTAATTGGAGTTTGTCCACCTAATAATAATGTGGAAGTACCGGATTTAAAAAATATCGCTGCTTTTCGGATTCCAGGGAATTGTTTTATTAAATTAAATGTGGGTACTTGGCACGCAGGACCATATTTTGAACATCGATTTGTGGATTTTTATAATTTAGAATTGAGTGATACAAACGTGGTGGATCATTTTACTTATGACTTTCTCAAACATCAAAATTTAGAGTTTGAAATTGTCTAGTTTGATTTAGATATTTCTAATATATTTCTGGGGTGTGATAAACCTTTACTTCCCTAGCACCATCACCTATGTTTCGGAAACTTTTACCAAAGGGATAGGGATGCTACAGCTTGAGTGGGTATAGAGGAAGTCTTCAAAGAAACCGGGTTTCTATAGGTGGAGAACCGAAAATTTGAGTATGTATGCCAAAAGAAACCCGGTTTCTAGACATCCTCTTAAAGTCACGGTAATGCTTAATGGATAATAGGAGATCCAATTACCAATTACCAATTACCAATTACCAATTACCAATTACCAATTACCAAATAAATAATACCAATTTTAAAAAAGAATGGGACACATGATTGGTCGGTAGGGTGCGGAAACCGCGTCCCTAAAATTGGATGGGTTGCAAACATTTTTTGATTTGATATAACCTCTCAATTGTGGGACTTGATAATAGTTACGGAGTAATCCAAGCTTTCCAAAAAAAGTAAACTGATAAAATTGCTAACAAACTCCGAAAGGCAAGACTGACAATTTTATTTGGTAATCTGGGTAAAAAGCGAGTGCTAATTTGTGCCCCCACAAGTCCACCAAAACCGAGAATAAACCCTACAGTAAATAAAATATTGCCACGGATAGCGTGTCCGACAGAAGCAGAAATTGCAGTAAAAACAATCACCCCTAAACTAGTTTGAATTGCCACTTTTATTGATTCTCCCAGTAGCAATATTTGTAAAGGAACCATAATCACACCACCACCCACACCAAATAAACCTGCTAGTATCCCCGCTGTTCCCCCAGTAATAATTCTGGAAATAGTTGGGTTCAAAATTTGCTGGTGATGTTCCTCCTCTTCTCTGATTAAACGCTTGCGTAACTCTACCAAATAAATATTTACCCAAAGTAATAAACCAAAGGCAATTAGTAAGACTTTAGGAGGAAATATATTTGCTAAATAAACGCCAATTTGTGCCGTTAATATAGCAGGAAATCCCAGCAGAAATACTTGCCGAAAATTGATATAACCCATACGCCAATTCTGTATAGTGCCAGAAAAAGCCGTAATTACAATTGCTAAGCTACTAGTAGCAACAGCCTGCACTGGTGTATATCCTAATGCAACTTGCATGGGTACTAAAACTGTACCACCACCAATACCTAAAAAACCCGCCAAGATGCCAGAAAATAATCCACCGAATCCTAGAAGTAACCAATTAGTCATTACAAAAAACTATGTCTCTGGGTAAGATTGATTTAGGCAACATTCCATGCACACCTTTGTGGGGATTGTTAACCACTTGAGTAATGCGAAAACTAACCGCTAAACTACATAAAACATAGGCATCCTCTGGTGATAATTTGCCAACCTTTTCTAGAAAATCAATCATATTTTTTAAAGCTATTTCTAAAGCTTCATCAAGGGTAAAAGCAAACCCCATTGTAATGATATCAGTTGGTGTTTCCGCAATTGGTGTAGAAAGTTGCAAATCTTTGCGCAAGGTTAACTTAATAGTACCGTTCATCGAAGTTTCTATAGCGGTAACATTGACTTCCCCGTCTCCTTGCGCTGAATGTCCATCACCGATAGAAAATAATCCACCAGGAACAAAAACAGGCAAAAATATTCTTGAACCTGCTTGCAATTCTCGGTTATCGATATTACCACCATAACCACCAGGAGGAATGGATGAACGTCCAGTTTCTGGAGTTGCCACACCCAGAATACCAAAAAATGGTTTCAAGGGAATTTTAACTCCCGAACCTTGGGGAAATTCAGCGATATTATTAGCTAAATCTAGGGGAATAAATCTTAAGGCTGGTTGGGTAAATTGTTGTGGTAAAGCTCCCCAACCCGCACGAATCGCATTAAAGCCTACAGGTAAACTGGGTGCAATCTCCTCTAATTTTACTTCCAAAACATCTCCAGGTTGCGCATCCCGCACGTAAATTGGTCCTGTGAGTAAATGGGGTCCGGTTGCTACTTTGCGTTTCGCTGCTAAATTTTGGCAGATATCCAGAAATGCTGGGGTGAAAAATTCTGGTGGTGCTTTGTCATAAACATAGTAACCAGTGTAAGTTTCTACATCCACAGTGTCACCAGAATTAACAGTCAGCGCTGGTTTCAATAGATGGGAAAAACCACCTAGATGTACTGTTTCTTTGACAGCTTTTAAAATATGGTGAGTCATTTAATTTGAGATTGCTATCAATTAAGTTAAAATTAGCATCAATAAAAAAAATAGCAGGCAAGATGCCTGCACCACAACATATTTTGAGACATTTTTTGAATTAAAACTCCCTAATACCAGGGATACCAAAGCCCTTTGGATTTAAGTAAGCTAAAACACATCTAAGAAAGCATAAACAACAATCATCAGTTTCTTGTGGAATGGGAGTCTCGCCAGTCCTATAATGTACAATTTAAATGTGGAATAGCTTAAGAAGTAATCAGTAATAAGTAAAAATGATAAAACCCTATTATGGTATAAAGTTCTCTTCATTATTAATCAAGAAAAAGAAAAAGAAAAAGCCAACTTGCTTAACTGAATACTTTGACTTGAGATAGAGGTTCAACTTATTACTTGTTACTTATTACTTATTACTTAATTTCCTTCTCCGTAAATTTCTTGATTAAACTTTTCTATTGCTTCCATATCGTAAGGATTTGGAGGCTGAGGATAGGTAAAACGAGTAGTCCCTGCAACTGCTGTTTGTTCCTCTTTTTTCACCTCCATAGATGGTTGACTTTCTTTGGATACATCAGATTTAGTAGTTTCTCCCTCTGGAGATGCTGGTGTTTCCATTTCTGTGGTTGTGGAACCGCTAACAGAGTTTTCAACTATCAAAAGATTACCTTGAGGTAGGGGACTAGCAAATGTAGCACAGACGATTAACAAAGTCGAAGCAAGAAATAGAACAATGGTTAAAAACAAGGATTTCAACATCATTATTTTTCTCCTTGATTCTAGAAAAGTTGAGACACGCACCATATCACAATTCTAGATAGCTTAGATATATTTGCCTTAAAGACTAACTCCTATAGGAATCCCGTTTGATTTTTGTTGGCGTAGCCTGCCCTTGCGCCTATAAAATGAGGATGTAGGATGTAGGGTGCGTTATGACTTTAGTCTAACGCACCTTTTAAGTATGATGCCTCACATCTTGCACGCTTCGTATTAATACTGTTTTTTAATGTTATCAATAAACATATATTTTTATCAAAAATACGAAAAATTAGAATTTTTAGCCTGCGTAGGCATACTTTACTTGTATTTTTTATCACGCTTTTAGTACACCGTCAAGGTTCATTTGAGGGATATTTCTCCCACTCTTCGTAGCTTGCTTCCCCGCAGGGGTGAAGACGCTCAAAGAGCGTCTATGTCCTCCTTGTCCTCCCCCTCTCCCTTGTCTTCTCCCAATCCGTCAATTCAAAGTTGACAGACTACTAGTACTCAACCACATTCATTTTGACAAGTCGCGGGTGTTTAGATCCTCGACTTATTTAAGAAGTCGGGGATCTGTGACCCCTCGTAACTAATGTGGTGAAGTACTAGGGTGTAGGTGCAAGATATAAGCACCCCACAAGGAGGAAGTCAAAAGTATTAAACCCCCTCGCAACGAATGAAAGAAACACTTCTTTCCTGTTCCCTGTTAAGAGTTCCCTATTCCCTATTCCCTATTCCCTATTCCCTGTGTTTCTTAGGAGTCAAGTCAATAAAATATCCCTATTAAGTACATTTATAGTTATCATTATTACTTCTTATCCATCATCGCACTCAATAACGGACAATTGCCTTTTTGGTCAGTCTTGTCCTCTTTTTTGGAGATATCAACAGTTCCTTGAATTTAAGTTCGTTTAATTCCTTGCAATTAAAATGGGAATAAGGTAAAATTTTTAACTTTTCCTGCCTTTGCCCTACTTCTGCCTTCACCATGAGAATTACAGGCGTATGTAAGCGAACTTTGAACTAAGGGTTGCAAATTTGTTGGTAACGAGTTAATATGCTTAAGTGTAAATACGTGGATATTAATTCAAGTAAAATTACTGAAGCCAAGAGCTTATAAATGTATTTTTTGTACTTGATAATTATTAAGGGTAAACTTTTCTGACACTGGCAAAATTTTCCAGGGGACAATCTACCAAGAAATTAGCTTCATTGAATATAGTAATTCTTGGGAGAAAAAATGCAAAAACATCAATTAAAACTTTAAAATAATAGACCTCTTGCAAAAGTATTTTATTCCCTGTTAAGAGTTCCCTACTTCTGCAAGAAGTCTAATAGTTGCAACTGCTGGCTTAGGTTTGGATGACTCAAGGTCATTTGAAGTAGTTTGCTGCTGAGGTGATCGAGTCTGTACAAATTGCATATCGTCAACTATACCTGACTCCTAACCTCTCGGAAGCAGAGTTGGACAGGGAAAATTGATGTGGAAATTGTCGTGTTTTTAGGAGTTTAAAAATTATGGTCGCGGGTAATTCAAAGGTGGTAGCAGTTTCAGAACAGATATCTTCTGAACTTTCACAAGAAGCGGTAATTCTGAATCTGAAATCTGGGATTTATTATGGTCTGAGTGAGGTTGGTGCTAGTATCTGGAATTTAATTCAAGAACCAAAGACTATTAACGAAATTCGGGACGCTATTGTTGCCGAGTATGAAGTAGAACCCGAACGGTGCGATCGCGATATATTGACATTACTCCAGCAGTTAGAGACTGAAGGATTAATTGAAGTCAGAAATGAGATATCTGTGTAAGTTTCTGGGATTCCAAAATAGCGATTTCCTAAGGAGTCAATGGAGGTAAATTATGAGTGGGATTGTAGGAATTTACTATCTTGATGGTCGTCCAGTAGAGGGCGAAAATTTGGGACGGATGGTGGATATCCTAGCTCATAGGGGTCCCGATGGAGTAGATATTTGGTATTGTGAGTCTGTAGGTTTAGGACATCGGATGTTATGGACAACACCAGAGTCCTTACTAGAGAAAATGCCTTTGGTGAGTCAGACTGGTGATTTAGTAATCACAGCAGATGCTCGCATTGATAACCGAGAGGAATTGATTCCTGAATTGGGTTTAAATGACCGTCCAGCAGAGAAAATCACCGATAGTGAACTGATACTATCTGCTTACCAAAAATGGGGTGAAGACTGTCCGCAGCATCTGTTGGGTGACTTTGCTTTTGCGATTTGGGATGAAGGGAATCAGAAGCTATTTTGTGCCAGGGATCATATGGGTGTTAAGCCCTTTTATTATTATCATCAACCAGGACGATTTTTTGCCTTTGCTTCAGAAATCAAGGCACTTTTATGTTTACCGCAAGTACCGCAACAACTGAATGAAATCAGAATTGGGGACTACTTGACATTGATGATGGAAGATAAAACCATCACTACTTACCAAAACATTCTCCGGCTTTCCCCAGCCCATAGTATGACCATTACTCCATCCCAAATACGGTCTCAATCTTACTGGTTACTTGACCCCCACCGAGAAATTCTGCTAAACTCAGATCAAGAGTATGCTGAGGAATTTCGTGACATTTTTACGGAAGCAGTACGTTGTCGTTTGCGTAGTGCTTTTCCTCTAGGTTCTCAATTAAGCGGTGGACTCGATTCTTCTTCAGTTACCTGTGTAGCCAGGAATTTACTAGCAGAGGCTGGAAAAACTCCACTCAAGACTATTTCTACTATTTTTGACAAAATTACTGAATGTGATGAGCGTCCTTTTATCAATGCTGTATTAGAGCAAGGAGGACTAAATCCACATTATATCCATGGTGACAAATCGAGTCCTTTATCTGACATAGACAGTATTTTTCAATATGAAGATGAAGCCTTTATCGGTCCGAATCATTTCTATCCTTGGATAGCTAATCGCGCTGCGAAAGAACTAGGATTGAGGATTGTTCTTGACGGTTTTGATGGGGATACCACAGTCAGTCATGGTGTCGCTAGATTAACGGAACTAGGACGTCAAGGAAAATGGGAAACTCTAATTCAGGAATCAAAAGCGATTGGAGAAATTCGTCAAATTCGCCCATACGGAATAATTCGTCGTCATGGATTACCATATCTGCAAAATTTATTAAAACAATGGCGATGGATAGATTTTGCTCAAACTGTACAATTAATTTATCAAAACTTTAGTGTTTCACGTAAACAATTAATTATAGATTATGGCATTAAACCTATTTGGAAATCCCTAGAAAAAGCTTTTATAAAATCAACAAATAATAATCCATCTTTACCTCAAATTCCTTTAGTTAATTATAACTTTGCCAAAAACATTAGTCTTAATGAACGTATTCAAAAATTAGATATTCCTAAGGAACCACCTCTAACCTTAAGACAAGAACATTGGCATGATTTAACTCAAGGGATATTACCCTACACCTTAGAAGAGGTGGATCAATATGCAGCGATTTTTTCCCTGGAAACTCGTCATCCATTTTTGGATAAACGATTAATAGAATTTTGTCTCGCATTACCTGCTGAACAGAAATTATCCCAAGGATTTGGACGGATGGTGATGCGTCGTGCTTTAGCAGGTATTCTCCCAGAAACTGTTCAATGGCGTAGTGGAAAAGCAAATCTGTCTGCAAACTTTGATTATGGCTTTCTTAACAGTGATCGCCAAATTTTAGATGAGGTAATGTCTGAGAAAATCAAATATCTAGAAAAATACATTAACTTAGATTTTCTAGAAGCAGCTTATCAGCGAATAATATCAGTTCCAAACCAAGTGAGTAATGAAGATTTTATCACAGTTTGGCGAGTAGTCATTCTCACTTTATGGCTAGAATTTAAAGGTTTGACACCATAAGTTTTCAAGCTTGGCAGGTTGTGGTTTGAAATCTGACTATAAACCCTACCGTAAGTCCAAATAGGGGCACTACCTTCTCAAAATAAAACATCAACAACTTACAGTCAACATAAGGAGATCAAACGTGAAAAAATCTTACACCACCCCCAAACTTGTGTATCACGGTGATGTGACAGAAATTACCCAAGTTCTGGGTAAGCGTGAAACCACAGATTTTGTGTTTACCAGTGGAGATCCAGACAACGCTATATCTGATGGCGATGATCTTGGTTCCAGAGATATTACCCTTCCATAGTGGGAAAAATTAAAGGTGAAAGGTGAAAGTTGAAAGATTAAGGGAAATCAATTCTCTTTACTTTCTTCCTCAATCTTTAATTATCTATTCATTGCAGTCAGGTATCAATGATTCAATCACCATGATTGATGCCTAACTTGAAAGCGGGGAATAGGGAATTTCCTTATTCCTCGTTTACACAAAAATCCTTAGTTTCTCATGTAATTACTATTTTTATTGTGCTAAATAACTCCGACTCAAGACTAATATGAAATTTTATCAGGTTTATAATTTGTGTATTGCTTCTGAATTAGAACTACCAGAACTCTTGGAAACTAACAGTGAAGCAGATGTAATTATCAGATTTGGCACAGTAGATATCACTAGTAAAGATAAATATGATGGCGGTAAAAATATTGTTGGTAAAATACCAGAAGTGGGAGAATTTTTTATTCAAGGTGGACGGGAAATTATTATAGAACCTCTGCCGAATGTAGACGAATCTCTTCTGCGTACCGTAGTTTTAGGTCCAGTATTATGCGTACTACTAGGACAAAGAGGATTATTAGTTTTACATGCTAGCTGTATTAATATCAATAACAAAGCAGTAGCATTTATGGGAGGTTCTGGATGGGGAAAGTCAACCTTAGCAGCTGCTTTTCATCATCATGGCTATGATGTTTTAACAGATGATGTCATGCCCATAAAAATTACCGAAAACAAAGCCCTGGTATTCCCTGCTTATCCTCAAATGAAGGTATCCCCAGAAGCTTTAATTAGTTTAGGAAAAAACACTAAAAGCCTATCCAAAGTTTACGAAAACTCTCGCAAACTATCCTATAAATTTCCTAATGGCTTTCAGCAAAATCCCCTACCGCTACAACAGATTTATGTATTGGGTAAGGGAAGTAAACATGAAATTACCCCAATACAACCCCAAAATACTTTTTTAGAACTGGTGCGTCATACTCGTACTATTAACTCATTGACAGAGAAACAATTTGTTAGCAATCATCTCCATCTCTGTACTCAACTAATTAAAATAGTCTCCTTTTCTCGTTTTACTCGCAAACCTTCCTTGGCAGACTTACCGAAATTGGTCAAATTAGTAGAGTCAGATATTGTACAGATATCTGACTCTAATTCTTTGTTATCTGTTAGTTAAATTCCCAAATTACTCAATTGAATAAATTGGTATTCGTCGATAAATACTGTGCTATTTATTTGAGATATAAACTGAAAATTTTTGATATCTAAAAACTATATGACAACTTTAATTCAATCTGAAACTAATACCACCAGTACAGGTATAAAACCTGAAATAGAGTTACTTCTATATTGCGCACATACTCATATAGATGAAACAGTAGATGATAACTTATCACTTCGCATTAAAAACCTAGTTAAAATGATAATTGACTGGGAGTATTTACTGCAAAAAGCACGATATCACAAAGTAATACCACTGCTGTACTCTAATCTCCAGAATATTTGCCCAGAAGCAGTTCCCGAACATATCCTTAAACGGTTACAAAAGTCTTGTTATTTAAATACTATACGCAATATTAACCTCACAAAAGAACTTCTCAAGCTATTGCAGCTATTTGAAATTTATTCCATTCGCGCTATCCCATTTAAAGGACCAATTTTATCAATGTCACTTTACGGCAATCTTTCTTGTCGTCAAATTGGTGACTTAGATATTTTAGTTTATCAAAAGGACTTTAATAAAACTAGGGAAATATTGATTTCCCAGGGGTATAAATCTCACAATCACTTTGGTTGGCAAGAGAGTTTTTTCCATCCAGAAAAAAAAGTTTATGTAGATGTACATAAAAGAGTTACCCAAAAATATTTCCCTTGCCAACTCAATTTTGAAGATTTATGGCAGCGTTTAGAATTTATAAATATTTTTGGTAAAAAAGTAGCAAATTTCTCATCAGAAGATTTATTAATTATCCTTTGTGCCCAAATTACTAGAGATTGTTTTGAAAAAACACAAAGTATTTTTAAAATTTGCGATATCGCTCAATTAATCACAGTCAAACCAGATTTAGATTGGCAAAAAGTTCTGCAGCTAGCTAAAAGCTTAGGTAGCGAAAGACTACTTTTTTTCGGTCTCAATCTAGCAAATAATTTCCTAGAAACACCACTACCCCAAGAAGTATACAATCAGATCCAAAAAGACCTAGTTATCAAGTTATATACTCCGGAAGTTTATCAACGCATGTTTTTTGATATCGATCAACTTCATAGGTTCTTGGGAATGTCCTTAAGAAAATTTATGTTGATTAAATCTCCACCAGGGCAGATTTCATCTCAAAAACATCTTATCTACTATTATTTTTACCTATTATTGTATTCTCTTTATTTACTATTTAATAATTTGAATGCACCTCATAGGAAAAAAAAATCAAAAATAAATAATAACATACATACAGCGCAAAATCTATCTATGGGTCTATAGTTTTTAGCCTTATACCGTTTTGATATGAAGATGCATATAATTAGCCTGCGCAGGCAGGCTTAGTATTGTATAGCCCCAGGCTTTAGTCTGTGGGTATATAATATGCAACTGTTGGGTCAGAACATTTATCCCCCTGACTTGTAAGTGAGTAGTGAACACCAATTCCCAATTCCCAATTCCCAATTCCCAATTCCCAATTCCCAATTCCCAATTCCCAATTCCCTATTCCCAATTCCCTATGTTTTTTAAGACTAGTTAGTAAATCTTAAACAAAATATAATTAATAATTTCACATTTTACGCCAACGAAAGGACTAAAATCGAAACGGACAAAGTAGCACTGTAACAAAGGAGGATTACGCAGCTATGTCCGATTTAAACAGAGGAATCATGAAATTTGAAGGTGCCGATTCTCCAAAATCCGTCACCATCTCCACGGTACTGGTTTTGGGAAGCATTGCGGTTCTAATACTGTGGGCACTCAGTTCAGCCTATGCAATAAACTAGCTAACTAAGCTAAAAAATATCTAAGAGGGTGTTTATAAATCAAAGCTAAAGACAAAGAAACCTGGTTTTTGTCGGTGTCAAATCGGAAATCTAAGTATTTACGCCAGAAAAACCGGTTTCTAGTCTTCACAAAAGTTTTATATTTATTTGGCGTTGCTGAATCAAAGTATGAATACTGTGATTAGAGTTCTTAGTTAGCCACCATTATCCCCTGCCCCCATGACTCCCAATATTGGGGTTGGGGGACTTTTAATTATAAACTCCCTTGAACAAAACATAAAACTTAAACCATATATGATCAGTCACATGGAAAGCAATGCCATGCTTTGATTGCCAAAGTTGTGGCGATTGGGGGTTAATCAACGGAACTTAATAATACTGGCTCGTAATTGTTCTAAGTGTAGTAAAATAGAGGATAGGTAGCTAGATTGACCCTACTAGTGCTGATGCCAACAGCAGTTACTTGGCAGCAAAGAGTGTCAAAACTTAAGCTCTCTTACTTAAAGCCTTGGTAAATTCGGGATATTTTCGTGATTTACCTATTGTTTGGGATTATATCATTAACTGCTAATCATCAAAAAAATATGAGTTGTAAAATTTTAAATTTTCGGCTAAAGATTTTAGATTTTAGATTGAAGATAAATCTAAAATCCAAAATCTAACATGAGTGAACTCTGGGGTGCCCTAGTTATTATTATCTTCTGCCCTCTTTTGGGGGCATTACCGCTGATTGCCTGGATTACCCAAGCCCTAACCAAAAAGCAATTAGCACAGCTTGGTACTGGAAATATCGGCGTATCTGCTGCTTTTTACCACGGTGGTACACTCACAGGTATTCTGGCAGTTCTTTCAGAAGCTTTTAAGGGAATCGCTGCCGTCTTCATTGCCAGACACTTCTTTGGTCAGGATACCCCTTGGGAATTGGTCGCATTGATTTTCCTCGTCCTGGGTAGATACTGGATAGGAAGAGGTGCAGGGACCACTAATGTTGTCTGGGGTTTTGTAGTCCACGATCCCCTAGTGTCAACATTTGTGTTTTTGCTGGCAAGCATAAATTTTTTAATCCTACGCAATCGCCAAATTGCTAAATATGGGGTTTTGCTGCTATTTCCCCTAATTGTGGCACTGCTGCACGTTGATGATGTACCCAGAATTATGGCTGCCATTGCCCTTGCTGCTTTGCTGGGCTTGATTTATAGGCAAATTCCTGATGATTTAGACCTACCAGCCACCGAAACACAACCAGAATCGGAAACAGCATTTCAATTTTTTCGCGGTCAGCAAAACATTCTCTCCCTCGATGACGAGTTGAATCCCAATATGGTGGGGCAAAAAGCAGCCAGATTATCCCAAATCAATCGCTGGGGTTACCCAGTACCCAAAGGGTGGGTTCTTGCCCCTTATGATGACCCCCAATTGTTAATTGATACTCTCCATCCCTCCCAATTATCCCCCTTGGTAGTACGTTCCTCCGCCTTAGGAGAAGATTCGGAACAGGCTTCAAGTGCTGGACAGTATGAAACAGTCTTAAATGTTACTAGCACCCCAGAATTAGAAGAGGCGATCGCCCGGGTTCAGTCATCCTACAATAACCCCAACGCCGTCCAATACCGCCAGGATCGCGCCTTAAAGGAAACAGCCATGGCGGTACTAATCCAGCAACAAGTCCGGGGTGTATTTTCTGGAGTAGCCTTCAGCCGCGATCCCATGACTCAGCAAGGGGATGCTGTAATTATTGAAGCATTACCAGGAAATCCCAATGAATTGGTGGCTGGCAAAGTCACTCCAGACCAATATCAGGCTTTTGTAGTCGAAACCGATAACTTTTCCTTCGTACAATTGGAAGGGGAAGGACGCATACCACAAGTACTAATTAAACAAGTAGCATACTTAGCCCGTCATCTGGAAGAACGTTACTATGGTGTTCCCCAAGACATCGAATGGAGTTATGACGGTCAAACCCTGTGGGTATTGCAAGCGCGACCCATCACCACCCTCATGCCCATGTGGACGCGTAAAATCGCCTCTGAGGTGATTCCCGGTATTATTCATCCCCTCACCTGGTCAATTAATCGCCCCTTAACTTGTGCAGTTTGGGGCGGGATTTTTGCCCTAGTATTAGGCGATCGCGCCCTTGGTTTAGATTTTAACCAAACAGCAACTCTGCATTACAACCGGGCATACTTTAACGCATCCCTCCTAGGAGAGATTTTCCGGCGCATGGGTTTACCCCCAGAAAGTCTGGAATTTTTGACCAGGGGAGGCAAATTAAGTAAACCACCCCTAAATAACACCTTAGAGAATCTACCCGGTTTACTGCGGTTGCTGGGAAGGGAATTTACCTTAGCTAGGGACTTTTACCGGGATAACCACAAACATTTTATTCCTGGTCTATCCCAATTGTCTCAAGAATATTTAGATGACCTAGATGCAACCAGACTCTTAGCAAGGATAGACTTTACTCTAGAGTTGCTACGCCGTGCCACCTACTATAGCATTTTAGCTCCCTTAAGTGCCTCACTACGCCAGGGGATTTTGCGGGTGAGGGAGGGAAACATTGATAATAGCCTCACCCCAGAAGTATCAGCCTTGCGAGAGTTAGACGAGTTAGCCGCAGCAGCAAAAGAGGTATTTCCCGAATTTGACCCCGAAACTCTATTTGAAGACTTAGGGCTTTCTGTCAAAGGACAAGAAATTTTGGCAGAGTTTGACAAATGGTTCCAGCATTATGGTTATTTGAGTGAAGTAGCAACTGATATTGCCGTTCCCACATGGAAAGAACAACCCCAAATAATCAGGCAATTATTTATACAATTAATGCAGGGAGAACCAGGAACCACAGAGAAAAAGCCACCACGCAAAGGTAAGGGAGGATTTGTCCAAAGCCGCGTGGACCTCAAAGGACAAGTTACAGAAATTTATTCCCAACTATTAGCACAGTTACGTTGGTCTTTTGTGGCTTTAGAAAAACTGTGGTTAGAATCGGGATTACTCCTGCAACCAGGAGATATATTTTTCCTCGAATTTGATCAAGTCAGGTTTCTGGTTGAACGTTCAGATTGGGAGTTAATACAGCAATTGCAAGATGTACTCCAACAAAGGCGATCGCAACTAGCAGCAAATAGTCAAATTAACCCGGTACCCTTTTTGGTGTACGGTAATTCACCACCACCTCCCCTCACCCCCTCTTCCTTCTACTCCGGTCAAATATTACAGGGTATTCCCGCTAGTCACGGACAAGCAGAGGGACGGGTAAAGGTATTGCGTAACTTCCAATCCTTACCAGAGATTGACCGCGATACCATTCTAGTAGTACCTTATACTGACTCCGGCTGGACACTGTTATTGGTGCAAGCAGGAGGATTAATTGCAGAAGCCGGAGGGCGACTTTCCCACGGTGCGATTGTCGCCCGGGAATATGGTATTCCTGCGGTCATGGATGTGCATAATGCTACATGGCTATTGCAAGATGGACAGTGGGTACGGATTGATGGTTCTCGGGGTATTGTAGAAGTATCCAACGATTTGCGACCCCGATGATTATCTTTGTCAGAGGCAAGGAACGGGAAATCAGGGGCTAGACCATTCATTAATTTGCCAACAGTATCATAAATGATGCTGTTGGTCAATTAGTGATGGGTTTCACCCCCAACTTTGGGTGTCTCTCTCGTTTCCAGGCGACCGCCTGGGGATGCACTCACCAGAGGCTCTCGGCGACTGCCCGGATTTGAGGCGGGAGCCTCAATCGCTGCATTCCTTGCCAGAGGCAAGGAACGAGAAATTTGCGACCCCGATGATTATCAAGGTTTTGAGTTACCTCCTCCTCTTCCCATTTCACCCCTAGAAGTGCTACAACCAGAGATAGGGAGGATGCTTTTACTGATAGGATTTCCATGCAGCATCAGGAGCTTCTACTCGCTATGGCTGAGGTGTCAGCCACATTTGTCGGCTTCTCAGGGGTCGTGGGGGTTTTTAGGGAACGCACTGGTAAATTGGAGGTGCGGTATCAGCGTCACCTATTATTCCAGATGATTACCACCAGTCTCTCTGCTCTTGCCATGTCAGTAAATCCCTTCTTGGTTACTGCATTTGGCTTTCCCGAGCCTTTGGTGTGGAGAATTTCCAGTGGTATCTATGTTTTCTTTAGCATCTTACTCACCATTCGGGGTATTTACCAAAATTGTCCTTTCATTTGGGTCGGTCTGGCTTCTGTTCGCACTAGCAAAGTTATTGCTTTGGTTACGACTTTCGTTGTTGGAATTTCCATTTTAAACGGGCTGGGAGCATTCTCAAAGCAAGCTTCAGCAATCTACTTAGTAGCCCTCTTCTGG
Source organism: Nostocaceae cyanobacterium (assembly GCA_030065825.1). Taxonomy (GTDB): domain Bacteria; phylum Cyanobacteriota; class Cyanobacteriia; order Cyanobacteriales; family Nostocaceae; genus JASJCY01. Next base: position 19,395 of record JASJCY010000121.1, read on the forward strand.
ACTTTAGGGCTGTCAGGTTTTTTCTTCACAAGAATGGTCAGCGAGTAACCAAATTCACTTACAACTACTTTTTAAGTGCCAGATGATGGCAGCAGGTAATCCATCCCACAAGGGAGTATTAACATCAGCTGTTCTCAACCCTTGTGCTGTCCAAGAATTGCAATTCTTTAAGATTGAATAACTACCTTTTGCCCTATAGAAACCTGCATTAGGAGTGTGACCGTTACCTACGCGAATTGTCCTATTTTTACTATCTAGTTGAAAAGAAGCTTGAATATAGTTTATTATTTGTAAATAATCATTCTTCTGAATTTTAATACATTTAATTTCTGCAAATTTTGGTAAATATTCATAACCTTGGACATACATTACAGAAGATGTGGGTAGAAAAAGAGCTTTAAAACTAGTCATAAATTTAATATCTTTTAACCTTGGGGTTGACATATAAAAATCTCTATCACCCCATCCAAAACTCAAATATTTGTAATTATCAGCGTCGTCTAAACCGATTTCATCTATATCTAAATAATTGTGCCAATCAAAGATATCATTTTTGGTCTTGACAATAAGATTAGAATGGAAGCCTGTATTATTCACACAAACTTCAAAATTACAATTGCTCCCAGAAATATATTTCCATTTTCTGGGGAATAAAGCAGCAGCAATTAAGAAAGCTAAAAAAACGAAAGAACTACGTAAACATAAAAGAAAAAATAGATATAATGAACAGTGGTTGTGACGGGGTTGCCTTCTTTTCATATATTTATCATCATAGAGGTCATAATAGAGATCAGATGTGTTCACCATAAAATATTTACTATTTACCAGGGTGTACGCCAAACAAGAATTATGAATCTATTTAACTGACTAAAATATTATTAAAATCTATGAGTCACCGTGCGCTGCTACTAGTGAATCATCATTCCCGTCAAGGACAACGGCGTCTAGGGGAGGCGATTAGTTGTCTGGAAAAACTCGGCTTTGATTTACTTGAAGAGTCAACAGAACACCCGCACCATATAGGGGAAGCGATTCAAAAATACAAGCACCAAGTAGATATGGTAATTATTGGCGGTGGCGATGGCACCTTGAATGCCGCAGTAGATGTTTTGGTTAATACCCAATTGCCTTTGGGAATCTTACCCTTAGGAACCGCCAATGACCTAGCTAGAACCCTGGGAATTCCACAATCGATACCTGAAGCTTGTAAAATTATCGCAGTGGGTCAAGTGCGACACATCGACTTGGGATTGGTAAACGAAAAGTACTTTTTTAATGTTGCCAGTTTGGGGATCAGTGTCAAAATTACCCAGCACCTCACCAAACAAGCTAAACGTCGTTGGGGAATATTCGCCTACCTGTTGACAGCATTGCAAGCAATGTGGCAAGCCCGACCCCTAAGCGCTGAAATTCGCGTCCAAGACAAATCAATTCGTACCAAAACCGTACAAATTACCGTTGGTAATGGTCGCTATTACGGTGGTGGCATGGCGGTGGTTCATGACGCTAAAATCGATGACCAAAGACTAGATATATATAGCCTAGAGATTGAACACTGGTGGCAAATTATTCCCCTGTTACCGGCAATACGACAAGGAAGACACATTAATTCCCCATCTGTCCGCGCCTTTCATGGTCAAGATATTGAAGTTTACACCCGCAAACCTTATCCTATTAGTACAGATGGTGAAATTACTACCTACACTCCGGCTCGTTTCCGTGTTATCCCCAAGGCTTTAGCTGTATTTGCACCATTGCCAGAGAACGTATAACAGGTTATTTATAAAGTCAACCTTAAGACCTAAGAAACCGGGGGCGTTGCAGAATAGAAATATGAATTAGTGCGATCGCTATGAAATGTCCAAGGTGTGCGTCAACCCACATTCGCAAAAATGGGAAACAAAGAGGTAAACGCTCATTACATCTGTGTGAAATGTGGTCGTCAGTTTATTGATTCTTATGAACCGAAAGGTTACTCGGAGGAAATCAAGCGTGAATGTCTAGAAATGTATGTTAATGGTTCTGGCTTCAGGGCAATAGAACGAGTGAAAAAAGTGCATCATACGACAGTCATTAATTGGGTAAAAGAGGTTGGCAATACTTTGACTGATACACCCCAAAAGGATGAAATACCGGAAAATACTCAACAAATTGATGTAGCAAGATCCCGTAGGGTATTGGAAACATTTATCGGTAAAAAAAAACAAAATTTGGTTGTGGACAGCAGTAAATAAGCACATTCCGGGAGTTATAGCCTGGGTTTTAGGCGACCGCAGTTCGGAAACTTTTAAGCTTTTATGGCAGATTATAAGCTGTTGGCATTCTTATTTTTATGTTACCGTTCGCGTAGCGTTGCCGAAGGCATTAGGCTATCCGGTTTATCCTTGCTTCATAAGCGAAGAAGATCATATTGGTAAGTATTACTTATATGACAAGAGTCGAAGGAGAAAACAGCCGTTTTAGACATTATTTAGCTCGACTACATCTCCATTACTTTTTGCTACTCTAAGTCAGAAGAAATGCTGAAATTTTCTATCCGGCTAGTTATACATTATCTCAAGTATGGTTCAGTACCTCTGACAACTGGTCGCACCCGTGTAATGATAGCGATCGCATGATTCATATTTTGATTCAGCAACGCCAAATTCTTTAGTGTTTACCACAAAGTCTGAGTATAATTCTCCAGAGTCACTTACAAGACAATTTTATTGATTGTTTTTAAAGCCCCATTCCCTTGTGGGTGGGGCGGTTGTCACACCCTAGGGTACCAGTTGACATTATTTTGTTACATTAACGTAAGTCCTAATACTATGAGAAGTTAAGACATAAATTTTACAAAGTTTAACATAATTACTCACAAGTTTCTCACATTTAATTTATACCTTGAAAGTGGTAGATATAGGGGTACAAGGTTAATTGGTGTAAAGTATCGATTCCAAAAGTTACATGGAACTATTTTGAGAAATATATGGGGTTTGAGTAGCATTTGTACAGAAAACCACGCTAAGGCTGAAAGCCCTATGCTGCAAGCGTTTGAAAAATAACTACAGCGAACATTATCAGTGTATCAATTAAAGTAGTGTCTATTTGGTACAGAAAATTTGAACGAGATTTCAATGGTTTGAGGGGTTCAATTCCCAGAGAGTTTAATTGGTACAATTCTTATCGTGGTTTTCTGCGCGGTTACTACTCATACCCGGTTAGCTACAAAGTCAAATACGTACGGCGTTAGTATGAAAAAAAGGGTGAACGATGAAAGAATTTAGAGACAAAGTAGCGGTAGTGACAGGTGCAGCAAGTGGTATCGGACGGGCGATTGCGACACATTGCATATCAGCAGGCATGAAACTTGTCCTTGCTGATATCGAAGAGGAGGCACTTCTGTCAGCTGAAGCAGAGCTCAAGTCTGCTGGGGGACGTGTCATTTCTGTAGTTACTGATGTTTCGCACAGAAATGATATCGAGTTACTCGCGCAAAAAACTCTGGAAGCATTTGGAGTTGTTCATTTGTTGTGCAATAACGCTGGAGTTGCAGCTGGCTCGACAGCCTGGGAAACCACATTCAAGGAGTGGAAATGGACGCTCGGTGTGAATCTATGGGGAGTCATTCATGGCATTCAGGCATTTGTCCCGATCATGCTTGAACAAGATATTGAGAGCTATATCGTCAACATAGCATCTCTCGGAGGTTTGTTATCATACATGCCTTATGCCGCGTATCATGCGTCGAAACATGCAGTTGTCGCCATCTCTGAGAAGCTTTATTATGACCTGGGGGAAAATGGCGGCAAAATTAGCGTTTCTGTATTGTGTCCGGGTTTGGTGAACACCCGAATTATGGATGCAGAAAGAAATCGCCCTGTAGAACTTCAAGAGGATACCCCAGATCGTGCCATAGCGCCTGAAATGGAGATACTATTGAAAAAGATTCGACAGGCCACCGAAACTGGGATGTCGCCAGATGAAGTCGCCGACCAGATGTTCCGATCTATTATGGAGAAACGGTTTTACATACTTACGCATCCTGAGTATATTCCCCTTGTGCAAGCTCGAATGGAGGCCATTATTCAAGGAAAGAATCCACTACCTTTACGCGAAGTTCTCACACAACTCGGCTTTGGTGCATGAATCAGGAAGTTGCGGAGCCCCAGGAGCCGGTAAAGTATAGTGCGATCGCGCAATCGCTGACTTGTCAAAGAACTTCAACAGCGATACCCAAAAGCTGAAATAGAACTTTGGTGTGAGGACGAACACCGTTTGGGATTAAAGCCAGTTTTACGAAGAATTTATGTACCTGAAGGAGAAAACCCAATAGCTTCAGTAAATTGGCGGTTTAAATGGTTATGGTTGTATGCATTTGTACATCCATTAACTGGGGAAACTTATTGGTGGATTCTTCCTTACGTCAATACAGAAATTTTCAATCGAGTTTTAGCAGATTTTGCTCGTGAATTTAAATTAGGCGCTCAAAAACATATTCTTCTTGCCATTGACCAAGCTGGTTGGCATACCAGTAAGGATTTAGAAATTCCACAGGGATTGCATTTAATTTATTTACCATCCCATTCCCCAGAATTACAACCAGCAGAAAGATTGTGGACTTTGGTAGATGAACCAATTGCAAATCGGTCATTTGAAAAACTCGATGATTTAGAAGAAGTCTTATTTCGTCGCTGCCAATCTTTACTTAAACAGCAAGATTTTATTCAAGGTTTAACAAGTTTTCATTGGTGGACTCAAATTGGGGTTTAATCGTAAGTGATTAACCGGACATGATATTAAACCCAATCCAGATTGAGAACTGTAGTTTTCCTGGTAGGGGCACGGCATCAGTAAAATTATTCAATATTCCCACATATTATGTTTGCCGTGCCCTTTCACCCATGGAACATTCGTCGTCAGCAAAAACTATGGGTTTCAAGATAGACGTGGTTTAAAAGGAAAAAGAAAGAAAATGGTTACCAACCCCTAAAGCCCCTAAATTTAAATATTTTATCTCCCGCTCCCTACCACCTGCACCTACCTGACGGTTTGTTTCCACAATCGGCAGTCTTGGGGATGCAGCCATAATCCCTCAGAGGTGGCCATCACAGGTTTTGCTGTGAGTAGCACATCACCATTGGGAGTAGTAATCCAACCTTGAGCTTCAACAATTCTTTCAGATTGCTTGTCCTTTTTCTTTGGTTGCTCACTTCTAGATTTTGGTGGAAGTTTGGGCGATCGCAGTTTATTTTCCTCTACTAAGCGTAAATCTTCCCAGGGAGTATTCGCTCTCAGGGTTTGGTTGGGAGAATTGGGCAAACCACCACGTCCAGTAACTACAAATTGACTATCCTGAGTGACAACGCGACAAAAGTTCTGTGCAATTAACTTAGAACCATCAACAATTTCTGTTGGCAATTCCGTTAATCCTTTAGCAGGGTCAATACCCAATATATCTATGTCCACAACTCCAGCTATACCAAATTCAGAACTGGCGGTAATGTCACTTAGGGGAGTCTGGAGCTTGCGAAACTCAAGACCAAAAATACCTTGAGTTGTAATATTAATGTTGCCCCCTTTACCAGTAAAGGCATTGGCGGTGATATCGCTATTTTCCTTGGGAATGGCAACGATTAAATCACTATTAATCAAGATGTTACCACCATCCCCACCAGCTAAATCAATGCCTGCGGTAGTGGAAATTTGACTGTTACGGCGCAATAATAAAAGGTCATCCACATTAAGTGTAATATTGCCACCCTTACCAGATGTAGTTGTTGCTGAGAGAAATGCTTGGTTACTTAAGAAAATATTACCAGCAGCAACTACATCTGGTAAGGGTGGCAATATTACACTTAATGTGGATGACCTTTTATTATTGCGCCGTAACAGTCAAATTTCCACTACCGCAGGCATTGATTTA
>JASJCY010000122.1 GCA_030065825.1 Nostocaceae cyanobacterium
TACACCATTGGTAGCCAAGTAGAGCGGATGCGGGGAGAACTCCAATTGATTCGCAAGGATATTACCTTTCAAAATCGGCTATTTGAGTACAGGTTGAGTCAATTAGAAGAAAAATCCCAAAAATGAAATTGGGGATTCAAGTCAGGTAACTAAGTAGGGAAATCCGCATCTTTGCTAGACGGCAAACAATGCTTTACAGTAAAGGCGATGGTCTAAGTTATACCTTTAAAATAAAGTCCTATATGGTAGCTTACCCTCTTGCTTGTTGGAAAATAATCAGCCAGCAGAGGGTTAAGTGTATTGGCTACCATCATCATTAAAATCATTGCATTGACAGATTAGTAACTATGCTAGAACAAGGCACTATCACTATTCATACTGAGAATATTTTCCCAATTATCAAAAAGTCCCTTTATTCCGACCACCAAATTTTCTTGCGGGAGTTGGTATCCAATGCTGTGGATGCAATTCAAAAGCTGAAAATGGTTTCCCGTGCGGGGGAATACTCTGGGGAAATTGAGGAACCGGAAATTCAACTTGCTATTGACAAAAATAACAAAACCCTCTCCATTACCGATAACGGTATTGGTATGACTGGGGAGGAAATCAAAAAATATATTAACCAGGTTGCTTTTTCTAGTGCGGAAGAATTTATTCAGAAGTATCAAGGTAAATCAGACCAACCAATTATTGGTAACTTTGGTTTGGGCTTTTATTCTTCTTTTATGGTAGCTTCCAAGGTAGAAATTGATACCCTTTCTTATCAAGAAGGTGCCCAAGCTGTTCATTGGACTTGTGACGGTTCTCCAGCTTTCACCTTAGAAGATTCTTCCCGCACCACTCGCGGAACTACCATTACTCTCCATTTGATGGAAGAAGAATTGGAATATGTAGAAGCTGCAAGGGTGAAAAATCTGGTTAAAACTTACTGTGATTTTATGCCAGTACCCATCAAATTGGATGGAGAGGTATTAAATAGACAGAAAGCACCTTGGAGAGAATCTCCCAATAGTTTAACTAAAGAAGATTACTTAGAATTTTACCGTTACCTGTATCCTTTCCAAGAAGAACCACTGTTATGGGTACATCTAAATACAGACTATCCCTTTATTATTAACGGAATTCTGTATTTCCCCAAACTCAGACCAGATGTAGATGTAACCAAAGGACAGATTAAATTATTCTGCAACCAAGTATTTGTCAGCGACCACTGCGAAGAAATTATTCCCCAATTTCTGCTACCAATGCGGGGTGTAATTGATAGCACCGATATTCCCCTGAACGTATCCCGCAGTGCTTTACAAGGCGATCGCACCGTGCGCAAAATCGGCGACTACATTGCCAAAAAAGTAGGCGATCGCCTCAAAGAACTTTACCGCGATGACCGCAAACAATATATTAACGCTTGGGGTGACCTGGCTACCTTCGTCAAATTTGGGGTAATGAACGATGAAAAATTCAAAAAGCAAGTTCAAGACCTAATTATCTTTCGTACAACCGCCAAGGGGACAGAAACCGCCGATGCGGGCACTTCTGAAGTACAGGTACAATCGGAAGAGGGGGATGCTTGGCAAGATGTAACCCCCGCAAATCCAGAACAAGAAAACTTAAAATCTCAATACACAACTCTCACAGAGTACCTGGAACGCAACAAAGAACGTCACGAAAACCGGGTTTTCTACTGTACAGATGCTGCATCACAAGCTGCCTACGTAGAATTACATAAAAATCAAGGATTGGAAGTCCTATTTATGGACTCCTTCATTGACACCCACTTTATCAACTCCCTAGAACAAGAATATAAGGATGTCAAATTTAGTCGCGTAGACTCCGATTTGGATCAAACCCTGCTAGATAAAGACAAAACCGGGGAAATTGTTGACCCCAACACCAATAAAACCCGTAGCGATGTCATCAAAGAGTTATTTGAGAAAGCCATCAACAAACCCAAGGTAAACATCCGCACCGAAGCCTTAAAATCTGACTCTCCCCAAGGAACACCACCAGCAATGGTATTATTACCAGAAATTCTCCGTCGTCTGCGGGAAATGAACGCCATGATGCAGCAGCAAGCAGCAGAATTCCCCGAAGATCACATATTATTGGTGAATACTGCTCACCCCTTGATTCAAAATCTCGCCAATCTCAGTCAAGGTAGTATTATTCAAGGAGATAGTGAATCACCCACAGGTCAATTGGTGAAAATGATTTGCCAACATATCTACGATTTAGCGCTAATGTCCCAGAAAGGCTTTGATGCTGAAGGAATGACATCCTTTGTAGAACGTTCTAATGACGTACTCACCAAGTTGACAGAAGAAGCAGCGAAGTAGATTTTGCAAGGGATGTAACCCATAATTATCTATATGGATATATCATCCGTTACATTTAATACAGTAGGGGCGCAATGCTTGCGCCCTGAATGTAGGATTTTGCAAGGGATGTAACACATAATTATCTATATGGATATATCATCCGTTACATTTAATACAGTAGGGGCGCAATGCTTGCGCCCTGAATGTAGGATTTTTTCTAAGATTTTTTCAAAAATGGAAGTCCCTTATTTTTTACCCTTTTCCATTGATAATTCTAGGATGTACACACAAACAATCTAAATTACTCCCAATCCTTTTTTTGTAGAGATGTTTGGTGCGTTAGGACTGTTATTGATAACGCACTCTAGAAGATGAAAAATGGGCGCAAGCATTGCGCTCCTACATTGAAATCCCTTGCCAAATCGTCCACGAATAGCTGGAATTTGGTTACAATAAGAAATTGTCTTCAAAATCAACTGGAAAATTTAAACATGTCTCGTCGCTGTCAACTCACTGGTAAAAAAGCAAATAACAGCTTTTCAGTTTCTCACTCCCACCGTCGTACCAAGCGCTTACAACACGCTAATCTGCAAAGCAAGCGCGTTTGGTGGGCTGAAGGTAAGCGTTGGGTGAGACTCAAGTTATCTACCAAAGCCATTAAAACCCTGGAAACGAAAGGATTGCAAGCAATGGCTAAAGAAGCCGGGATTAATCTTAATAAGTTTTAAGGGACTTCTAAATTTTAATTTTCCTCAGAACCCCGACTTCTCAAAGAAGTCGGGGTTCTTTTATGCCCTACTGTAATATGAATTTTTGTCCCAATGATATGTTTTCTATGTGAAGTGGGTACTATAAACTTACCCTAACATTTTGCACCTGTGTGGTGAAACCGGGTTGATTGGGAATATCAAGCTGTAAAAAAGCTAATTTTTCCCTCATAAACCTGGTTTCTCCCTGGTTGATGAAAATGGTTCAAGATATGACTTACCTTGCTAAGGAAGTCACTGTAATTAAATATAAAACTTTTATTACTAAATTTATGTTTTAGGGATTTGAGTAGATAGGTATCTGTTCACATAAATTTTAAAAAAGTGCGTAATTACCACTAGATTTGGGTAAAAACTTTATGAACTTGCTTTTAAAATAAAAAAAGTTTGCAAATTTTTTATAAACCTATGGCGTTATTATTCTTTGTAGACTATAAATTAAATAATACATATAAAATTTGTTTTCTCCGGACAAACTAAAAAACTTTACAAACTCTATAACTGGTTTATATATTCTCTATTATCTAGTCAGGTGAATTTTTTGTTTGAAGAAACAAACTACTGTTTCTAAATCTTTTTATCTGACTTTGTGAAAACAAAAACCCTTTAATAAATCATCATCAAATCTCGTGACAGGTAAGTAGCTATGTCTCTAAATCGCCAGTTGGTCAAGACAATCAAAAACTTTTACCAAAAACTTAGCCAACAATCTCCACAGGCAATCAAAGAGCAGAAATTTTGGCTACTGAGGACTTTTTTAGTTAGTGATAAACAAGCAGAGTGGCTAAATTCTGGTTTTGTGTTACCGACGGTGGTAATGGTAACTGTGGTGGTTGTTTTGTTAACTACTGCTATTGTATTTCGCTCTTTTGAACGGGCAAAAAATGCTAGTAATGTCAGGGTTAATGAAGCTGTTCTCAACGCTGCGGCACCAGCAATTGACCGTGCAAAAGCTAAATTAAACAAACTTTTTATAGATAGTAGATTACCACGGTCAACACCCACTGATTCAGCCCTAGATAGTCACTTTAAATCCTATATCAATGAATATACATTTGGGGATGAGGAGCAACTTAAATTAACTGATGAAAATGCTTCTGAAGACCTGCGTTCAGCATGGATGTATCCAGTTGATACTGACAATAACGGTAAATTTGACACCTACACCCTTTACGGAATTTATTTCAAAAATCCTGGGGTCAAAGATGGTGCATATGAGCGTTCTCGAAATCCTTTAGAAGCTAGAACTCCACCAATGGTGGGTGGTGGAGTTGGTGGTGCTTGTAAAGATGCTTTGGGAACTAGTGCAACATTGGTGGGTAATTCTGGGTGGTTTAAAATTGGCAATAAATTAAAGAAAAGCTTCTTTGTTTATACAGCTAATGTTCCCATTACCGATGCACCAACTGGTGATAAGTACGAAGCTTACAAAGGAAATAAAGGGTTTTCTGCATTAGAGTACCAACAAGAACGGGTACAACTTCCCCTAGTTAATAATGCTGTTGTTTACGAAGATGATTTAGCAATCACCCCTGGTGCTGATTTCAACCTCAACGGACGAATTGTTACTAACAGTAACTTCCTTACTGGTAGTGCTTGGAGTACTGTTAAACTTTACCAAATTAGCAGTCCATATTCCTGTTTCTATGAAGCTGATAATGGCAAAATTTTTGTCGGTGGAAACTTAGTTAAAGGTGAGTTTATTGGTGACTTAAGGAATCCGACCCATGTGCATTTGTTTCAAAACGGAGTCAAACCTGGTGAAGATGGTAGGGTCAACAATGATGAATCTGTTAGCGATGCTTCAAAAGATGTCGCATATAATGGTTTAGCTTATGCCAAGCGGATAAATCTCTTGGTTGATGCTCAAATGCTTAAAGATACAAATACCGACCCAGAAGAAGTAAAACAGGGTGTTACTGACAAGAAAACAAAACTGGGTTTAGCATCCACTTATATCAAAACCGATCCAATTCGCCGTACACAACTAGAATATTACTTTAAACGACGTACTCGACGTGTACCTTATAAAGAAGTTCCTTTCGATAAAACTGACACAGATAGTGTCAAGGGTTATACCACTGGTGATGTTCTTGAGGGAAGTGGTGATACCCTACGTCCCCCCGATGACTGGATTTATCCTTTTGACCCCAATGACGGTAAAACTGCTACTGGTTATGCACAACTGAGTTTAAAGACTAATAGTAATAGACTACGACCTAGTGCAACTGAACCCAGCTTGCTGGAAAAAGAGAAGGAAGGTAATGAACAATTTGTAGGCGATCGCGTTGCAATAGGTAATAACCTACCTGAGTTATGGTGGGATAAAGATAAAGAAAGATTTGTTGGTTCAGGGAAGGAGGATACCCAAGACATTACAGGTTATTACTGGGACGATCCAAGTTCTACTGACTCAGATAACATCCGTACCCGTCGCAGTCAAATCGAGCAGTTACCTGATTTGGGTGCAATCGAAAGAAATGGAGATTGGGAACTAGCAGCTGCGCAAGAACCAAGTACTCCCCAAGATCCTGTAGGTGGTTTACGAGTTATTACTGGTGCTGGGATTTACTTACCTCACGATGCCACCCATACAACTACTAATTTCTCTACCTACAGTGAAGAAGTCTGGTCTGATATGCAGCCAGCAAAGTATGATACGGTTCCTGCTGATATCAAACCATTTTATCAATACTATGGTTTGGATATTACCTATAAAGTACCCCAACCTGATGCCAATACTCCATACTTGAAAATGCGGGCTACAGCAGTTTATCATTATAAGAGTGATGGTTATAGCTCGACAAATCCCAAACCCATAGCTTGTGTAAGTAGTTATTACGACCCCAGCGACAGTACAACAGCTAAGAATCAAACAGGACTTCCAGCTTGGAAATCTGATGCTAATAGTTCAGCAGCTGGTGGTAAATCTAACAACGGTATAGTTTATCCACGTCCCACCGCAACCGTCAGTACTTACAGCAGCTTACTTAAGTACCAAGCGCAATTAAAATATCCCAATGGACGTTGGGTAAATGAACCACTGCAAATCGCTTTGGAGAAACAAGAAGCGGGTGAAACTCTGCTGCTTTCAGACCGGTCTGCCATTGATTCTGCCCTTTGTGCTTTAGAAATAATGGCTGGTAAGACCCCTAGTGACTCTGTCATACCTCATGGTGCAATTCGAGAAATTGCCTTTTTAGATCCAAGACAGGTTAAAGCCATAGACAGTACCAAGTTTAGTGGTGATTATGACCTACCTAAAAAAGACCGAGAACCCCTAGAAATTCGTGCAACTGTCTTAGATATTGAACTGTTACGCACAACAAAGATTGGAGGAGGTACTAATCAAGAATATCTACTACCCAATAGCGGTATTATTTATGCTACTCGTGATGATGCACTGGCAGATCAAAGTGCAGGTACTTCAGCTGCAGCTAAGCTAGAAAGTCCAGTAGACTATAAGGTTGACCCAGACCGTCGTCCCAATGCCATTATGCTGATTAATGGTGAGAAATTATGGCGAGAAAAAGATTATCGAGATGTAGAGAAAGGGCTGATTCTAGCTTCCAATGTGCCTGTGTACATCAAGGGTAACTTTAATTTACACACCCAAGAAGAGTTTACAACTGCCCTGGCAGATAATTGGAGTAACTTCTACACTCGTTCTACACTAAACCCCCAATTTGCTTGTCGTCCCAAAGACCCCAGACTACCAAAATGTACCATTGGTGATGAATGGCGACCCGCAGCAGTGTTAGGAGATGCTGTAACCTTACTTTCCGGTAACTTTAGATTCGGCTTCCGTAATGAGGGAGATTATGACTATAAGCTGGACAAATCAACACTTCCAGCAGGATTAAAAGATTACTTCTCTGAATACAACAGCTTTGTACCCCAATTCAAATGGTATGACAACGAGAGTTTCCCCAAAGACTTAGACACTACTACTCCTGGTTTTCAAGGCAGTTCCTATCTTAACAACTTTGTCACGCCGATAATGAGATGGGAGAAAGCTAGGGACTATGCATACGAAATTTGTCCCCAAACAGATGTCTCCAAGTGTAGCGACCCCAAACTCTGGATAATGACCAATACCAACACCAAGCCGGAAGATTATGCTGGTCAAGGTCAAAGTTCATGGAACAGCGGTGGACGTAATGCTGAAGGACAACCTGTAAACTCGATCAAAACGGGGTCGGTGGGTAAAGAACCTGATGGTAAGTGGGCTAACTCAAACTTCCTCAGAAGAATTGCCTTTAAACGGGATATGACTACTGGTGAGGTAGTTACTCCCCTGCAAATTTACGGAGTAAATGATAAAGGCAAGATAGAGGCATTTCCTTTTCCATTGACAAAAGGTAATATGCCAGAATTAGCAACGGATAAATCTGGTAACCCTATTTTCATACCTTGGATGAAAGCCAGCGATACGGGAGAGTGGAATGAACCTGTTTTACAAGTAGATAGACCCTTGGATGTTCCTCCAATCCTTGATGGCACTATTCAAAGGATTACCAAACACGACACAGAAAACAAACACAAATATTGGTTGCAAGTCGCAAACGATCATACCTTTGACAATAGCAAAAATCCTAAATGGGAGCCTTCGATTTTCAATTTGATAGTAGCTGCTGGAGATACTCCTGCTCATCCTTCAGAAGATAATGGTGGTTTGCAAAACTTTGTCCGTTTCATTGAAAACTGGGAAGTCACTTCTACACCAATACAAACAAAAATAAGCGGTTCGTTTATGCAAATTGGACGTAGTGCCTACGCTAGCGCACCCTATGAAGCTATTAAGACTTCACCGTTCTATTCCATAGACACTGCGGGTGGAAAAGCACCTTACTTTAAACCTCCAGGAAGATTATGGGGTTATGATGTTGCTCTACTTTCTCAATCACCAGACTACTTTGCTCAAAAATTAGTGAAAATTCCCGATGATTTACCGGATGAATATTTCCGAGAAGTTGGTCGAGATGATGATTGGGTAAAAACCTTGTTATGTGCCAAGAAACCAGATGATTCTTATGTGCTAAGTAAAGATCAACATCCCACCAATGGCTGTAATTAATTGCTCCTGTTTGTAGTAAGTGCTTTAGCGCTTTCCCTAGTACTAAAGTGCTTACTACTAACCTCTATTACTGTTTATTTAACATAGGAATAATCATCGTAAATAAAAACAATGAATCAGCTTAAACAACTATACCGTTCTTTTACTGAGCATACCCCAAACCTCACCCCGTCCTATCGGACACCCCTCTCCTTGCTAAGGAGAGGGGAAGGGGGTGAGGTTTCTCCTCAATTCCCAAGCAGAGAGGAAGGGGGTGAATTTTTTAGTGAGCATAGCGCAAACCTCACCCCGTCCTATCGGACACCCCTCTCATTACTAAGGAGAGGGGAAGGGGGTGAGGTTTCTCCTCAATTCCCAAGCAGAGAGAAAAGGGACGAATTTTTTAGTGACCATAGCGCAAACCTCACCCCGTCCTATCGGACACCCCTCTCCTTACTAAGGAGAGGGGAAGGGGGTGAGGTTTATTCTAGGGAATCAGGTTTTACCATCGTTGAATCCCTAGTAGCGGTGGTTGTTGCTGCTATTTTGCTAGCAGCCATTGCTCCTGCAATTGTCTTGTCTACAGCCACTCGTGTGCAATCAAGACGGATAGAACTAGGCATCCAAGCAGCAAGAACATATATAGATGGGTTGAGAGCAGAATCTATTTCAGCAGAAAACATAACAGCTATTGACTCTGATGATACAAAAACTGACGAGGAATTATTAAAAGGATACGATGTTCCTGCAACAGGAAAATTAACCTGTAATAATACCTATAAAAATGATGATGATAAGGATAATAATGATAAAACTGATGAGAATTACTGTACTGAACCTGCAACCAATTTGTATTGTATAGATGGTGATGGTGATGATAAGTGTCAAATCAGCAGTACCAAAGATTTTATAATTCAAGCATTTCGCACTCCTGGTGATATTACAGCTGGTTACAAATTAGGAATAAGAGTTTACAGAGCAGACGGATTTAGCTCTGATGGTGGTGACTTAAAAAAGACTCATTCTGATGATGATTCAAATAAATCTAATAAACAAGGAACAGTAACCGCAGGATTAGGTGATCGCAAAACACCCTTGTTTGAAATCACGACTGCTATTAGTAGTGAGTCTGATTCATTTAATGATTTGTGTAATCGTCTGAAAGATGATACCAAAAAAGACACTACAAATAACAAATGTATCTAGTAAATGAAGCATTTTTCATCTTAGTTTCAACTGGAATGCTCAGATAAATATCATCGAAAAATAGCGTTTAAAATATAAAATATGCGGCATGAATATCATCAAGTTTCTTCTCAAAAAACCAATAAAAAAACCTAAATATAAAAAAACAAGCGGTTTTACCTTGGCAGAATTACTAGTAGCCTTGATTCTAGGTTCCCTTATAATTACGCCATTACTCGGCTTGATGGTTAATGTTTTAAATACAGACAACCAAGAACAAGCAAAACTGAATTCTGAACAAGAAATTCAGTCAGCACTGGATTATATTACTCGTGATTTACAACAGGCAATTTATATTTATGATGCTACAGGCATTAATGCTATTAAAGACCAATTACCCAATTCAGATAAGACAGACAGAGTTCCTGTACTGGTGTTTTGGAAACGAGAATTTCTTGATGACGCAGTTGTAGCTACTAATGGTGGAAAAGATGATGCTTTTGTATATTCTTTAGTAGCCTACTATCTAATTAAAGACACTAATAAAACTTGGTCTAATGCTGCTCGCATTGCTAGATGGGAAATTAGGGATGGTGTAGAAGTTACTAGTGGTGGTGTCGATTGTCCAGGATATACAAGCAAGTATGCTAAAGATTATTGTCCCAGTGATGGCTTTTCTTTATTTAGTCTTGAAGGAGTTGGTACTCTCGAACAAAAAATGAATAAATGGACAAAAGCTAGTGAAGATTATGATAAAAGTCCTTCAGTGCTGGTAGATTATATCGATCAAACTACTTCTGGAATGCCAGATGCAACATGTTCTCCAGACTCTACAAAACCTAAAATTACATGGTCAAAACTACCGCAAGATATAGAAGGTTTTAAAGACAGAAATACAGCTAAAATGACCGGATTTTATGCTTGTGTTGATACCGATAATACGACAGCCGAAATATTTATACGAGGCAACGCTATCGCTCGGATAGATAACAATAATTTGGATTATAAGGGTGATAAAAAAAATTATTTTCCATCTGCAAGCATCAGAGTAGAAGGACGTGGATTCTTGTTTACTAAATAATCACATTTTCAAACAATGAATTATGATAGCTTTTAAATTATTAGAATCAAATATTAGTAATCAAAAATCAAAGAATACATTTTTTGATATACAAAATTCTGGCTTCACCCTAATGGAAGTTTTAGTAGTGGTGTTTATGGTAGCAATTTTGTCAGCAATCGTTGCTCCTAGCTGGCTTGGATTTGTCAAGCGACAGCGATTAAATAAGACTAATGATATGATTTTAGCGGGTTTACAAGAAGCTCAACGAGAAGCCAAAAAGAATAAACGTAATTATAGTTTCAGCTTGAAAACTACTGATAACATACCAAAAATTGCAATTCATTCTGGTGATTCTGATTCCATACCTGCTGATGCATCTCCCCTTTGGCGTAGTTTAACTCAAGAGTTAAATATTAATAAAGGAGAAGTAATTCTAGAAACCAATTTGATTAGTCAGAATAAAGCAGAACAATCTGTTCCATCTAAAAACTCTCCTTCTTCATCTACACCACAAACAATTACTTTTGATTACATGGGTACTTTACCAAATGCAGACTTTGGTAAACCCCCAGAAGGTTCTGATGAACCACCTGGTTTAAGAGTTGTAGTAGCTATACCCAAATCAGATAATCCCACAGTTGCTACTGACATGAAGCGATGTGTGATCGTCAAAACTCTTATCGGTAATATACTTACTGCTAAAAAAAATGACTGTTCACCTAATTAATTCCTCTATTAATAAAATAATCAAAAATCAATAGAAATACTGAACTTTTTAAAGCAACTCCAGTTCAAAATTGAAATATGAGGTGCTTTTTTAGTGCTTATTTTTTTGATACATAGTTAGTGGCAAATTAGCGACTATTCAATAGTATTCCGATAATTAAAAACCCTGATTTATAGGTTAGGGATAATATTTTAATGGCTTGCCTTTATCTATTAATAAAAATGTCAGTTTAAGGAACAATGCCAACACAAAAAAACTATTGAAATTTAAGTTTATGGTGTTATATAACCCTACATTTTTTATGCATAAAACAATATTAATCCACCATTTGTGCTGCACATTTCCCAATATTTAATACTGGAATAAATATAAATTTTATTTTTTTTTAAATTTATGATGACCGAGAGTATTGACATTACTATAGCTATTCCCACTTACAACGGTGAAACTCGTTTACCAGAGTTATTAGAAAGACTGCAAAATCAAATTGACACAGAACATTTTTCTTGGGAAATTATTGTTGTAGACAATAACAGTACAGATAATACCGCTGCTATAGTTAATAATTATCAAAATTATTGGCAACGTTCTTATCCCTTAAAATATTGCTTTGAAGCACAACAAGGAGCAGCATATGCTCGCAAAAGGGCAGTAAAGGAAGCTAAAGGCAAACTAATAGGTTTTTTGGATGATGATAACTACCCCAATCCAAACTGGGTCGCAAAAGCTTATAATTTTGCTCAAAAATATCCAAATGCTGGTGCTTATGGTAGTCAAATTCATCCTGATTGGGAAGTAGAACCACCAGAAAATTTTCAGCGCATCGCTGCATTTTTAGCAATTACAGAACGAGGGAATATACCTTTAAAATATGAACCTCACAAGAAATTACTCCCCCCATCTGCGGGACTTGTTGTTCGTCGGGAAGTCTGGTTAAAAACTGTACCAAATAAGATGATTTTACCTGGTAGACCAGCTGGTAATATGCTAGCAGGTGAAGATTTAGAAATGTTGTCTTATATTCAAAAATCAGGCTGGGAAATTTGGTATAACCCAGAAATGGAAATATATCATAAAATACCTCATTGGCGTTTAAAAAGAGACTATTTAATTCCTTTTTTTAGAGGAATTGGTTTCAGCCGTTATGTGACTCGTATGGCAAATGTCAAAACTTGGACTATCCCATTCTTTTTATTTGCTTATACAATAAATGATTGCCGAAAAATATTAATTATCCTCTTAAAAACACTGCTAAACATGAAATATGATTTAGTAACAGCTTGTGAAATACAACTTTTTATCAGTAGTTTAATTAGTCCTTTATACTTAGCTTTTAACGGATATTTAAAACCAAAGAAGATTCAATCAACCTCAACATTTTTAATCATCAGGGAATCTCAAAAATCACCACAAAAAATATCCTAAGTGCATTTCCCATGTCTACTAAACTTAATATTCAAAATATTGCCAAATATAACTCTAGTAACGGCTTCACCTTACTAGAAGTACTAGTAGTCACATTCGCAATTGGTATACTGGGTGCGATCGCAACACCCAGTTGGCTAGCTTTTATACATACGCGGAATCTCAATGCAGCCCAAAACGAAGTGTACCAAGCTATGCGTCAGGCTCAAAGTCAAGCCAAATTACAAAAATTAACATGGCAAGCCAGCTTTCAAGAACAAAATGGTATACTTCAGTGGGCAGTGCATCCTGCCACTGTCAGCCCAAAGGATGCTATATGGAACGATCTTGATCCAAGTGTGAAGTTCGATGCGGAAACAACCTTGCAAGAATCAGACGGGGTCAGACAAATTGAATTTGATTACATGGGTACTGTGAAAATTCTTAGAAGAATCACCTTGTCTAGTAAAAATGGTGGTAAAGCTAAACGCTGTGTTTTTATTTCTACCCTTTTAGGAACAATACGCACTGCTAAAGAAAATGATACAGCTCAAGATGGCAAATATTGCTATTAGGTACTGACAATTAACAAAATATCCCAAAATAGTTGCTGGTGCGGGCATCTTGCCACAATTATGATATAGGACGGGCAGGATGCCCATCCCACAGCCAGGATACCCATCCCACAACATGGGATAATTTATTTCTAACTGTTACCCTTTCCACTATCAATATTTTTTTAATTGCCAGTCTCTTAAAATAATTTTGACTTAATTTAAACTAAGTATTGCGTGCTGAATCTACCAAAAATATCAAAACAACATCTGATTATTTTCACCCGCTACCCAGAACCAGGGAAGACTAAAACCCGACTCATACCTGCTTTAGGAACTGAAGGTGCAGCTAATATCCAGCGCCAAATGACAGAACATACCTTACTCCAGGTAAGCAAGTTACAAAATACAGCTAATATTTCAGTAGAAATACGCTTTGCAGGTGGTAATTCCCAACTAATGCAAAATTGGCTGGGTTCGGGTATACTTTACCAATCCCAAAGTGAGGGAGATTTAGGACAACGCATGGCGCGATCGCTCTTTTGTGCCTTTGAAGCTGGTGCCCAACAAGTAGTAATTATCGGCACTGACTGCCCTAGTATTAACCCTGAAATTCTGGCTAACGCCTTTGAGCAATTGCACGCTGTTGACCTAGTTCTAGGTCCAGCAGCAGATGGTGGTTATTACTTAATTGGTTTGTGTCGTTTCATCCCAGAATTATTTACTGGTATTGACTGGGGAACTGGGCTAGTCTGGCAACAAACCGTAGAAATTGCTCAGTTTATGAACTTATCAAGTGTATACTTGCCAACATTGACTGATATTGACCGCCCTGAAGATTTACATATTTGGAAATCTTAAGCACCTCAAGTTAGATTCCCAATTTTTCAAAAAAGTCGAGAATCTAGACGAGGGTATTTTCCTGAGGACATAGAAGGTTACAGATGCTACCGTATTGGTACCATGAATTAGAATCTTAACAAATCTGTTTAGTAGTATTCATAACAACTTCTTGTTGCTCAAGCTAAAATATCTGGCACAGTTGGATGTGGATATGAAATAGATTATGTTATATGCTCACAATCTACCTAGGTGTGGCATAGTCAATTTTACCCTCCCACTTCATTGGTGCAATATATATGTTTATTTAGCACCATTGAAATATAGGACATACTTATTTCTGTTATTTGTGTAACTTGAAATAGAATAATCAATCTGAAGTACGAAATTAAAAAGCTATGGTTAACCGTTTTACTGACGAAAATGCTGCTCGCACACTTAAAGTAGTGGGAATAGTCTTAATTTTGTCCTTTTTGTTGGACTTTTTAATTCTGTTGTTTCCATTTAAACCCACTGATCGAGGATGGCAAATTAGCTTAGCAACAGCCCTAGTTGATCGGGGAATTGTGCCGATGGTAGGTTTAGGTATACTGTTTGCAGGTCATTGGATTGGCACCACTACTGACAGTGAACGCTCACAAACTCTAGACTTGAGATTTCCCGCGCTTATACTATCAAGCATTTTGGGTTTAATCTTCTTGCTCATTTTTCCCCTGCACCTGAACAATGTCAATCAAGCCAAAAATCAGAGAGTAGAAAAAATCGCTCAGGATGCACAACAAGCAGAAAATCAACTGAAAACTCAGTTATCGCAAGTCCAAGCGCAATTAAATAGTGAGCAGGCTAAAGCTAGAATCGAAGAGCAGAAAAAACAACTCAAAGCCCAGTTTACAGAACTAGTTAAAGACGAGCAACGATATAAACAAGCTCTAGAAAACCCCCAACTTCCAGAAGCTCAAAAAGAATTACTGCGAAAGTTTAAGAAAAATCCCCAAGAACTGGACAAATTTATTGCTCAACAAAGCGATCCTCAAATCATAGCCAATCAAAGGCTTGCTCAAATCCGTGTTCGTAAAGAAGAACTGCAAGAAACAACACAACAAGAAGCTTTGAAATCGGGACTGCGAATTGGTATCAGTAGTTTACTGTTATCTATCGGTTATATCATCATTGGCTGGACTGGATTAAAAGGTATGGGTGCAGTCAAAGGTGGTGGACGTAAAGCACCAGTACGTTAGGTAATCGGTAAAGGGTAAAGGGTAAAAGGTAAAAGGTAAAAGGTAAAATACCAATCACTTATTTTCTATTCCCTATTCCCGATTCCCCATTTCCCATTCCCTATTCCCGATTCCCTATTTCCCATTCCCTATTCCCTATTTCCGATTCCCGATTCCCTATTCCCGATTCCCTATTCCCGATTCCCTATTCCCCATTCCTTTGGCTAAAAATTTATAATGTTATCGATTTATATACTCACATATAACGAAGAATTGGATATTGCTGCTTGTATCGAGTCAGCAATGCTATCAGATGACATAATTGTTGTAGATTCATGCAGTAGCGATCGCACTGTAGAAATTGCTAATCAATATCCCGTCCGGGTTGTCCAACATGCTTTTGAAAGCCATGGGAAACAACGTACCTGGATGTTAGAATCCATACCTCCCAAGTATGAATGGGTTTACATTCTGGAAGCGGACGAACGCATGACACCAGAATTGTTCAAAGAATGCCAACAGGTGATGCAAAATCCAGATTACATTGGTTACTACATTGCCGAACGGGTAATATTTATGAATCGCTGGATTCGCTACAGCACCCAGTATCCCCGTTATCAAATGCGCTTATTTCGCCACGGTCAAGTTTGGTTTACTGACTACGGTCATACGGAGAGGGAAGTCTGTAACGGTGCCACTAGCTTTTTAAAGTCAACCTATCCCCACTACACTTGCAGCAAGGGTTTGAGCCGTTGGATAGAAAAACATAACCGTTATTCTACTGATGAAGCAAGGGAAACTTTGTATCAATTAGATGAGGGTAACGTTAACTGGCAAAATTTATTCTTTGGCAAGTCGGAAGTTGAAAAACGCCGCGCTCTTAAAGATTTGTCCTTGCGCTTACCTGCTAGACCTCTAGTGCGCTTCTTGTATATGTATTTTATCTTGGGCGGCTGTTTGGATGGAAGAGCTGGACTAGCTTGGTGTACCTTGCAGGCATTTTATGAGTATCTAATTGTGCTTAAAGCTTGGGAAATGAAGCATATACCCACACCAACTCTAGATACAAAACCTTCCACCTGACATAGAGGCTGGTAGGGGGAGAGCGGGGAGTATGGTCAGTGTGGGGAGACGTGTTACTAGATAGCTAATTTCTAGTTACCAGCGTGACGCTGGTAACTAGGGTTTGGAGGCTCTGCCTCCTGGTTATCCTTTTTGGAAGTGCAAGTTGTTAGGTAGAACCGAGTGTACGCGAAGCCCTACGGGTTGCGCCACTTGCTACCCTGCACCGAAGCCGCATGACCTGCGTCTATATGCCGGGGAACCCCTTCTTGTGCGTTCTTCTGGGGGGCGCACGAGAGTGGCTCCCCATAGACGCGTTAGCGTAGCTTTCTCGTAGAGTAGCGGCTTTGAGTAGAGTAGACCGTACTGCCTCACCACCGCAGTGGCTTTTGGAAAAGCAACGGAGTGGCTCCCCAACCTACACCTATTCCCCTGGATTGATTTACGATTCTTAATATTTATTTATATTTGGCACAGAGGATTCTCATAATCTTTGACCATCGCCTCCTGGGAATAGTCCTAGACAAACAAGGATAGAAGGCGATTGTGATGCTGGATCTAATAATCCTGGGCAGCTTGGTGTCTGGCGCGGTAGTATTAGTAATACATTCAAATACTTGCAACAATCGTTTACAAGTCTTAAAAATATAAAGTAACACTCTGTTAGATTAACCAGCTAAGTTCCTGGCTGCTATATGTTTATATGCACGTTTGTAGGAAAATAGCTGGATTGTAAGTAAATTAGTTTGTTCGGATTAATCAACTTTGGAGTCAATAACTTAGTCACTAACAACTATATGAGCGAGGTAACCCCACCCTTAGGAGAAACTGTCTTTGCAATTTGAGGCATCTGCTGCCATGAGTACCAATAAAAAAAGTTCCACTAGCCGAAAAAAGGAGAATGGGGGCTTGGTAATCAATCGTTGGAAACAGGACTTAAAAAATGACTTGATTGCTGGCTTGTTGGTTGTGATTCCCCTAGCAACCACAATTTGGCTGACAATTACCATTGCCAGCTGGGTAATTAATTTTCTGACTCAAATTCCCAAACAATTAAATCCCTTTGATGGGATGCATCCAGTATTAGTAAATTTACTGAATTTATTAGTAGGGTTAACCGTTCCACTACTAAGCATTTTAGTAATTGGCTTAATGGCTCGCAATATTGTTGGACGCTGGCTGCTGGATGTTGGTGAGCGGATATTGCAAGCAATTCCTTTAACCGGACAGGTTTACAAAACCCTCAAGCAATTATTGGAAACATTATTAAAAGATTCCAAGAATAAGTTTCGGCGTGTAATTTTATTAGAATATCCTCGTCGGGGAATATGGTCGATTGCCTTCGTCACTGGCAATGTTAGTCCAGAAATCCAAAATCAAATGGCTCGTCCAATGTTGAATGTTTATATCCCCACTACCCCCAATCCTACCACCGGATGGTATGCATTGGTGCCAGAGGATGAAGTTGTGAACCTATCCATTTCTGTGGAGGATGCTTTCAAAATCGTAGTTTCTGCTGGGATTGTTTCTCCCAGTACTCCCCTAACTCCATTAGCTCTGTCTCAAGAGCGTAAACTAGAAATGCCAAACTTAGAGAGGGAGAAGCAAATTATCCCTGTGGAAGAGCCTTAGAATTGATAAGAGCAAAGTTACCAGCAAATGTATTAATATTTTTGTCTGTCCCTCTGACTGTTGGAGGTAAATATTTAAGATTTTGAATTGGGAATATTGTTAAGCCTTTTGTAATCACCACAATCAAGTATCCAGTCAATTTCCCAGTCAAAGTTCATTGTTTTTTTACTGTTTTCCTACTTTTGTGGTGATGAACTAAGGTAGGAAATTATGCTATCTTCAAACCTTTACACTCACTTTTATGCAACCCCTCAAACCCCGTCAAATTGCCCGTGAATTGGCACTTTTGAGTCTCTCTCAACTGCCAGCTAATCCCAAGAAATTAACAGAAGCACAACTACCGAAGTTAGTACTAGCAGCAGTGCGCACCCTCAGATCGGAAGTGCAAGAGACTTTAGATAATGCCAGTGGGGAACTGCAACGCAGTAATGATCGCCTCTTAAGTAGCCAAACCCGTGCCTCTGACTTAAATACTGCTAGAACAATGCTGGCTGAAGCGATCGCCTATACCCAAACAGCAATCAACCAGTTGGGAGCAGCAGTAGAGTTTCCCGAACTGATTCAGCTAGCCAACCAAGACAAAGAAGTTAGCCGGTACGCCATTGAAATTGTCAGAACTGTAGGTGAAGAACGAAAAATCTTAGATGAAGAAATAGCCGCAGCTTTAGTAGATTGGCAAGTGACTCGCTTGGCACAAATCGACCGCGATATTTTGCGCATTGCTGTAGCAGAAATGAAGTTCTTGGGTATTCCAGACAGGGTAGCCATTAACGAAGCTGTAGAACTAGCCAAACGCTACAGTGGAGATGAAGGTCACCGATTTATCAATGGTGTTTTACGTCGAGTTACTGAGCAAAAACAAATGGCATAAAATCTGACAGTATGTTAGCGCTTTGCAAAGGCTCCCTTTGGGAGCATCATCTTCATCAGTAGTAACTAGTCAGTTGAGCCAATTTGATTCAACTCATAACTCGTTTTAACTCCTAAAAAAATATATATAGGAATCCGGTTTGATTTTTGCATAAAATTAGGTAAGTAAGTCGGTGCTAATATTTCAAGCGATGTTAAGAAGTTTAAATATAGGGTGTCCTGTCGCGTAGGGCAACGCACCATCAACAATTTAAGGTACGGTACCCCTGAGAGTACGACACCCTGGATCAAATTTATATTTCTTCATATACATTGAATTTTTCTTGCTGACTTATTTATCTGTAAGGTGCGGAATATAGGTTATAGGATGGTGCCGTACTCTCCCCAGATAACATTACCTGTTTGAAACACAAGCCCAGACTACGCCAAAAAAAATTAAATAGTAATCCTTAAAATAATTAAGTAACACATCTATCTACAATGGCTTTTAATTGGTTTCGTCGTCAACATAACGACTCTACTGATACCTCCTCTGAAAAAAAACAGGCAGAAAAACCTGCCACACAAGAAACTACAAAAGTTGCAGCCGCAACCCCAACCACAGACACAACACCAACAGACGCAGCAGATTTATTGGCGTTTGCCAAAGCGGCATACAAAAATATTCAGGAAAAACAATCCCAGACACAAGAGACTCCAGTCAGTGAACCTGTAGCCGAAACTCCAGCAGAACAAGGAACTGTAACTACTGAAGAAACAACTGTCACAGAACCTGTTACTGAAGCCACACAGGAGGTAAAAGCTGAAACTGTCCAAGAAGAAGTTGCTACTGAAGCAACACAGGAAGTAGAACCTGAAACTCAACCTGTAGCGGCTACTGAAGCAACACAGGAAGTAGAACCTCAGGAAGTAGAACCTCAGGAAGTAGAACCTGAAACTCAACCTGTAGCGGCTGTTGAGGAGGAAACCCAAACACCAGCACCAGCAAACTTATCCTTCTTAGAAAGAGCCGCTGCTGAACGACAAGCCAAGCAAGAACGGCTAATCGCCAGCGCCATAGAAGTTCCAGAACCAGAAGAATTACAAACAACCACAGTAGCCCAGGAAACCGAGGAATCCGAAGAAATACCAGGACTTGCTTTTGATGAAGGCTTCCTGTGGACAGCGGAAGTACTAGCAGCACAGGGTAGACGTGCGGAAGACGTTTCCATTGAAGAAATTACCTGGCTGAAAAAGTTACGCCAAGGCTTAGACAAAACCCGTCGTAATATCCTTAACCAGCTTAAAGCAATTGTCGGTCAAGGACCCCTCAATCAAGCTGCAGTAAGCGAAATTGAAGCATTACTCCTCCAGGCAGATGTGGGAGTAGAAGCAACAGATTATATTATTGAATCCCTCCAGGAAAAACTGCGCTCAGAAGTCTTACCCCCAGAAGAAGCGATCGCCTACCTGAAAAAAATCCTCCGGGATATGTTAGAGCAACCCCTACAGAAATCCCAAAAGATTGCTTTTGTGCCAGAAAAAGAGGCTTTGAACATCTGGTTAATTACTGGAGTCAATGGTGCTGGAAAAACTACCACAATCGGGAAACTTGCCCATCTGGCAAACAAATCTGGCTATAAATGCTTAATTGGGGCAGCAGATACCTTCCGCGCCGCTGCCGTGGAACAAGTGAAAGTTTGGGGACAAAGAAGCGGTGTCGAAGTAATTGCCAATCCCGGCAAAAATACAGACCCAGCAGCAGTAGTATTTGATGCCATCGCTGCCGCCCAAGCCAGGGAAACGGAATTACTCCTAGTAGATACAGCCGGACGCCTACAAAATAAGAAAAACCTGATGGAGGAACTCAGTAAAATCCGTCGAATTATCGATAAAAAAGCTCCTAACGCCAAAGTAGAATCACTGTTGGTTTTAGATGCTACCTTGGGTCAAAATGGTTTGCGACAAGCTGAGGTATTTTCTCAAGCAGCCCAACTCAATGGCGTAGTCTTAACCAAATTAGACAGCACCGCCAAAGGAGGTGTAGCCCTAGCTGTTGTGCAACAGTTAGGTTTACCCATTCGTTTTATCGGTGCTGGCGAAGGTATTGAAGACTTACGTCCTTTTTCTAGCTATGAGTTTGTGGAAGCACTCTTGAATGGGTAATGGGTAATGGGTAAGAAGGGAAATCTAGTTCCTAGTAATCCACCATAATAACTTTACTCTTAATTAATTTCAGCAAAGTTTAGTTTTCTTCTCTTCCTACTCCACCGAGTGGGGAAACCATACTGAGTGGGGAAACCAACCATACCGAGTGGGGAAACCAACCATACCGAGTGGGGAAACCAACCATACCGAGTGGGGAAACCATACCGAGTGGGGAAACCAACCATACCGAGTGGGGAAACCATACCGAGTGGGGAAACCAACCATACCGAGTGGGGAAACCAACCATACCGAGTGGGGAAACCATACCGAGTGGGGAAACCATACCGAGTGGGGAAACCATACCGAGTGGGGAAACCATACCGAGTGGGGAAACCATACCGAGTGGGGAAACCAACCATACCGAGTGGGGAAACTCTACCGAGTGGGGAAACCAACCATACCGGGCGGGGAAACCATACCGAGTGGGGAAACCATACCGAGTGGGGAAACCAACCATACCGAGTGGGGAAACCATACCGAGTGGGGAAACCATACCGAGTGGGGAAACCAACCATACCGAGCGGGGAAACCAACCATACCGAGTGGGGAAACCAACCATACCGAGTGGGGAAACCAACCATACCGGGCGGGGAAACCCCGCCCCTACCATCCCTTTCCCCAGTCCCCAATCCCTATTACCCAGTCTACAATCCCAAATTTCTATAAAATTATTAGTTTTTCACATCAAAGGTGGTATACCTTTGGTAGAATTTCACTCTAATAGCCGCACTTGCTACCCCCAGGGGTGATTTAAATGTAGCGGCAAAAATGTCATACTTTCAGCTAGCATACCCAAATCATCCTATATAGATGAGGTGCTGCTGTTAGTAAAAGAATCAGTTATTATTCTCCAATTAATTTTGAGGAGGTTCTAGCCTGCTATGGTGAAAATCAAAAAAACTGGATAAATTTTAGGTAAATTTTCTTGGTTTGAGATGTTTTGACTATTATTTCCAGAACTGATATTACTGTTTTAATTTAATTAAAGAGTATAGTAATAGCAATGTATTTAACTGCCATAGCTACTCTAAATTCCTAGGGTTGTTAACCCCTAGATACTATACCCATTAATTCCTTCAACAAACAGTTACTCTGCTAACCAAATGCCTTATTTGTTGAATGCGTGACTTGTGATTTACCTCTAGGGAGGTTCCATCTACTCCAAAAGAAAACTCTATAACCAAGCGGTTGTCCACATTTTGCATCTTGAAGATGTATGATTTGAGCGTCCGAACAGAGGAAAGTCACCCATGCCTACCAGAGGTTCCGTTGTTGCTTCTACAAACAAATAATTTCTTCCTCTTACCCTATTCCCTATTCCCTATTCCCTATTCCCTATTCCCTATTCCCTATTCCCTGTGTTTATTAAGAACATTTGGTTATAAAAATACACAAAAATTTGATGGATTTTTCTCAAAAAATCTGCTAGCTATAGGTCAATAAAAAATAAACGTCAAAAAATTCAATTATGCTTTGATTCACAAATGAAATCAGAAAATGAAATACTCCTAAAATTTATACCTTGGGTCTTTATACCCTTGCTAAATTGATAAATCTTGCCTCAATATGGTTTAACGTTCTCAAAACAAACATGTTTTATCAATAACAGCAATTTAATCATCTGCTGATACTAACTGCAATCAAAACTGTGTCTGTGTCTCAATTGCCTTCTCAACCTACTGACAGCAATAGTAGCGGCGCGACGGATGTGACTCCAGTCGTGGCGCTAAAAGAACTAGTGGCGCGGCTACACCGGGAACAGAACAAAATTCAAGATTTGCTCAGTTCTTTAGGATTTGCCCTCAGAAGCTTTAATAATTTAAATCAGTTTTTGGAATTGATCCCGCTGATGGCAACAAGAGTTACAGACGCGGACGGAAGCGCTTTATTTCTTTATAAGCCTAACGGTCAAGTCAGATTAGAGCAATTACATTGGCAAGATAGTCGTCAGCGTAAGAGTATTCGCAAAGCCTTAGAAAATGCTACCAGCCAAATGACGATGCTACCAAATGCTGCACCTGCAACTAATGCTACAGGCGCTCTAAATGACCAAATGCATCGCTGCTTAGGAGCGGATATGCAAGTATTTGGCACGGCGATTTTGGTAAAACATACGGAACGAGGGTGGTTATATGTTTTAAGTCGCGATCCGGAATATAGCTGGACTGAAACTAGACAAAAGCTAGTGCGTTTGGTTGCAGACCAGACCGCAGTAGCAATTGAAAATGATGAGTTGGCAGTAGAATTACGTAAAAAAGAGCGCTTAGATCAAGAATTAGAAATTGGTGCAGAAATCCAAAGACGATTGTTACCTCGTCAATGCCCTTCAATTGCTGGTATAGCACTTGCTGCGCGCTGTCAACCAGCTAACCGCGTTGGTGGTGACTACTACGACTTTATTCCCACTAATCATAATCCAACTCAGCCAAACAGTAAAGATAACTTAGAAAACAGTCGCTGGACTTTGGTAATTGGCGATGTTATGGGTAAGGGTGTTCCCGCAGGACTAATTATGACTATGATGCGGGGAATGCTACGGGGAGAAGTTCTCCACAGTCATACCCCAGCTAAAATTCTACAAAATTTAAATCGAGTCATGTATGCAGATTTGGAAAATTCTCATCGCTTTGTGACTCTATTTTACTCAGAATATGACCCCCAAACCCGCATGTTGTATTACAGCAATGCGGCACATAATCCTCCTTTATGGTGGCACGCAGCAACAAAAAATGTCACCCGTTTAGATACTATGGGAATGCTCATCGGTTTAGAAGCTAACAGCCAATATGAAAATGGTCAGGCACAATTAGAGCCAGGAGATATCATTATTTACTACACAGATGGCTTGACTGATGCAGCTGCTGCTAGTGGCGATCGCTTTGACGAAGACAATCTTATTTCTAATTTTTGCGTTGCTTGTAGGTATTGTAGTAGTCCCCAAGAAATTGTCGATTATTTATTTGACCAAGTTCACGAGTTCATCGGTGCTGACAAGAACAACACCGATGATGTCACCTTAGTTGTATTGCAAGTAAAATAATTTGAGAAATGGGAAATGGTAAATCCTCGTTACAAGGTTTTACTTTCTAATGCATTTTAAACCTCGTTACAAGGTTTTACCTTGTAATGCATCCTAAGAGGCTCTGCCTCCCATTCAGTATGGAGGCAGATCCGAGCCTCTTAGGATGGGTTTCCAGGCTCAGCCTGGAAACGAGAACGAGTTATATTACCCATTACCCATTACCCATTACCCATTACCAAATACAAGTGTCCATCCTTGTTGTTTTGCATCTTTTTTGGTGTAAGAAACGCCGTCAACTTTTGTGCCTTTTGGATTTAAAAGGCTAATAATTCCACCTTTATTGGAAAGCTGAACAGTTTCTCCAGTTAAATCAACTTTTACAACTCCACCAGATTCAATTACCAAACCATCCAAAGATTGTTTGTGCTTGAATTTATCAGCAATTGCCCAACCAGTTAAATCAATTTTTTCTGGTGAGGGATTGATTAAAGTTACTGACTCTTTACCGCGATCACCTCCCAGAGGATTAACCAAAGCAGCGATAATTTTTACGGGAACTTTCACCGCTGGAACTCCCGGTTCTTGGGGTTCGTTTCCAACTTTCTCGTCTATGGGGTCACCGGTGCGATCGTCTGTGTGGAAAGATTGGGATTGAAATGCAAAGAATGCGGCTACCCAGTGGTCTTGAGAACCAGATGCAGAGGGATAATGAATTAATAATGCCCCATCTTGATAAACCCCATTTTCTTTGCCATATTTACCACTGCTTCCTTGGTTCATGTGAATGTTATGAACCCCTCTCCCTGGTCGAAATCCAAAGATTTTGTCTGGTTTATTTTCAACGCGATCTATTCCCCAAGGTTCCCCAAACACGTAGATAGTCGCTTTAGTTTCAATTGCCCTTTGAATATAACCGTCAATCAACTCGTTGAGGTCGTTATTTTCCCCAGGTACGTTGTAGGGTAAGGGTTTCATCTTTTCGGCTTTAAACAAATTTCCCCGAATGTAGTCTAGGCAAATTCCTCCGGGTTTTCTGTCTGGGACTTCAATTACTTTCCATCCAAAGTCCAATTTTTCCAGTTCGTCAGTGATGTAATACTGAAAATCGTCATCAATAAAATATAACAAGTCATGGGGTTTAATACTGGATCTGACATTGATTGCCAGACGGTAGTCAAATTTATCATCATTTACGTGAACTTGATAATGGGGAGTATTATCGTCTAATTCCTTTTTGCCCGCAATTGCATGACACTTTAATACACCATAGCCTTCACTTAAATTCATAAATTTGTCCTTGATGAATAAATTATTAAATTCATTGCAGTTAATTGAGTCACTCCAACTGAGTAGTTGGATATACGTAAGTATACTGGCGTAATTTTTTCGTTACGACCAGGTTTATACATAAAATCATATACCCTACCATTAGACGAAACATTACCCCCAGAGGTGATTTTTATCTGCTACAGTCCAATACCCTAGAAGGGTATCGCTACATGATCATAGACGCGGTAGACGAGCGGAGCGAGGCTTCTCGGAGAGTGCGGCTTCTCGCAGAGTAGCCTGCGGAGGCAGGCTATAAGAGTTTTTAGCTTTCTTTTGCGGGAAGCCTCACACTTACCCGTAAGGGAAGTGTGAGATGTAGCTTGCTTACCCGTAAGGGGTAAGCCGAGGCAGGGTTCATAGGGTAATTTTTGGTCTACAATAAACATAGTAGGGATATCAATTTAAGAGCTAACCGCCACCTACTACTTGAAAAACAGAACTCGGATTGTCAAGTTCCGGTGCGGAGGGGCATCCCGTATCGTTAAT
>JASJCY010000123.1 GCA_030065825.1 Nostocaceae cyanobacterium
CAAGGGTTTATCACCCCAAAAAACTATCGCGTTAAAAAAAGAGTTTTCTTGCCAAAAAACTCCCTTCCCTATAGCCACCAAGGGTTTATCACCCCAAAAAACTATCGCGTTAAAAAAAGAGTTTTCTTGCCAAAAAACTCCCTTCCCTATAGCCACCAAGGGTTTATCACCCCAAAAAACTATCGCGTTAAAAAAAGGGTTTTATTGCCAAAAAACTCCCTTCCCTATAGTCACCAAGGGTTCATCCCCCCAAAAAAAACTATCGCGTTAAAAAAAGAGTTTTCTTGCCAAAAAACTCCCTTCCCTATAGCAAGCAAGGGTTCGGTGTAGGTAGCAGTACTACTATTTGCATTACCATGACCAATCTTCTAACAACTCAATTGGATACAGGTTCCCCATCGTTTACGACGGGTAAAGTTTGGTAGGAGTGCAAGCTTCTTCCAAATATAAAACCGCTCAAACCGCTCAAACCGCTCAAACCCTCTTCCTTCGCTTTGACCAATGACTATCAAACAATATCCTTGCGCTTTTGCAATATTAGCGCCACTAGTAAGTAGATTGAGGTATGTATACCTAGAATCCCCCAATTCAACCCCAAATTATTCCAGGTAGTATCATATACAGATGAAGCTTTGACAATTTCCTCTGAGATTTTCTCTGGAATCATCTGATTAACGTTAACTAAAGCCCCATAGGCACCCATCGACCATCTACTAATTGTTAACCAGCCCAGTTTCCCCGGTACTCCTTTGAGTTCAAACAGCACCCCAGACAGGATAATTTGGGGAATCATGATTAAGGGGAGGATACTATTTGCCTCGTTTTCATTTTTAACTGCGGCTGAAATCATTAAACTGAGGCTAACACTAGCTAGCAGGGTTAAAAAAGTAGTAATTCCCAAGCCCAAAAACCAAGGTATCAAGTCAGACTCTGGTGCCCTAAAACCAATTAAAACAGCAATGGCAATTAACAGAGTTTGCAACAGGGCTAAACTAGAACGAATAAAGACCTTAGAACCCAAGTAGGGCAGTAAACCGAGATTTATTAATCTTTCTCTAGTATAAATAGCAGCTTCTTTGACAATTTCCCCCACGGAACTAGAAAGTCCGATCCAAATACCAATACAACTAAAGATAAATAATACTTTTAGTGCCAGGGAATTCTGGGTAATTTCCGCTAGTTCGAGTTTATGTAAGGGGGTATCTTTATACAGTATCCAGGCTGTGAGGGCGATGGCAATTGGTCCCGATACTAATGAGAAAATTAAACTGGCGCGATCGCGTAGCACAAGTTGTAAGTAGCGCTGTGATAACAACCACAACTGCTGTAAAGGAGATATGCCCGTATTAATACTAGCATCACTTTTAAATTTATTATCTTTACCAGATTTAAGCTGAGATTTGACGTAGCGATCGCATTCCGGTGAATCTTGATATTTCCACGCCCAATAGTCAACTGTGGCTGTAACTTGTGCCGGATTTCCACCCTGGTCTAATTTTAGATATATATCAGAAAAGTACTTTAAATCTTCTGAGGGCATCTCAAAAAAACGTAGTGCTTGTTTGGGAGGACCAAAGTAGCAAAGTTTGCCTCCCCTACCCATAAAAGTAATGCGATCGCATACCTCAATATTTGCTGTGGCGTGGGTAACCAAGACTACTGTGCGTCCCTGATCTGCCAATTCCCGCAACAAGCGCATCATTTCTTTATCTAAGCCAGGATCTAACCCAGAAGTGGGTTCATCTAGAAAGAATAATTTCGGATCGGCTAACAATTCCACCCCTATACTGACACGTTTACGCTGTCCACCACTGAGGTTGCGAATAAAGTTTGTCCTTACGTGAGTTAGCTTAATTTGTTCTAAGGTATTTTCTACTACCTGTTTGACATTAGTATCGGGAGGTAGCCGCAGTTTGCAGGCATAAGCTAGGACTTCCTCCACCCTCAAATCTGGATGTACGATATCATCTTGGGGAACATAGCCGATTTGGGAACGGTATAAAGCCCAATTTTGTCGCAAATTATCCCCATTGAGAAATACCGTACCATCAGATACTGGTTCAATTCCTAACAAGGACTTCATCAAGGTAGACTTACCTGCACCACTACCCCCAACTAATGCTACTAATTGTCCAGGTTGAATGACTAAAGATACATTGTTGAGGATAATTTTCTCGTTGCCTTCTTTGTCTTTTACGTTACGTAGTAAACTATTGACATCTAAGCGAATTTGACTACCAGTATCCAGCAACTCCAAGCAATCGGTGCGGTAAAGCAGTCTAAACGGACCGATATTGATAGTACTTGCATCCCTCAGATGTATACGTTTATCCACCCGTTTGCCGTCCACAAAAGTACCATTAGTACTTAAGTCTTGGAGAATATGTCCTCCTTTGCCATCAGGATAAATAGTAGCGTGCAACCGAGACACCGTAGGTGCATCTAAGGTCATAGAAGAGTAGCGATTAGCACTAGGATGACGCCCGAGTTGTACGGGCCACTCCTTTAAAAGTTTTAAGTCCAAATACCGATGACTAGGAATGACTACTGAACCTGTGGTATTGGGGTGAAAATAAGTTAAAAGAATGCGGTTATGGGAAGATTGTCCAATGGCTAGTTGTACTCCATTTTGGAGGAGATAGCCAATGGATGTGTCAATTCGCTCCTCATCAAGCCAGATGCCGTTACGGCTAGGATGGATACCATCACCATCGTATATACGATAATTTTCCCCTTCCTGACGCAAAATTGCCTGCATTCGGGCACAAACTTGCCACTCCGCTGGTACTACTAAATCTGCCCATGTGCGATCGCGTCCCAAGCGATGTTCATCTTTTTCCAAGTCAAAACGCAGAATTTGACCTTGATTGTTCAGTTCAAAAAACGGTTTGGCACTAACAAGGGTGGGTTTTTCAAAGCTACTAGTCATAATCAGTAAGTAGGTAGGTACAAATAAAGCGAACGCTTTTAGGGTCGTCATTTGTCATTTGTCATTTGTCATTGGTAAAGGTTTCAGGGTTATTTATGTTTCGTAATATAGTTATGTTTATTTCCGCCTACTTACTTAGATTGGCATAAATACAGTTAACTTATACAAAGAAGGTGGGGGTATCCCTGTGTCCTGTAACGGTACTTATTACCTTGTATACCGTCAGGATGCCTTGTATTAACCAATCCCTGACGGTTTTGAGTTAATGAGCATCAATTAAGATGTCAAAGTTTGTTATTTAGGGATTTTCAATTCAAAAAATATCCCAAAATTGAGCATTGGTACAGGCAAAGATACCTGTATCAAAGGGGTAGTTGACCAATCTTCTAACAACTCAATTGGATACAGGTTAAGCGTCGTAAAAGACGGGTAAAGTTTAGTAGGAGTGCAAGCTTTAACACAAACATAAAACCGCTCAAACCCTCTTGTGCTCAAACCCTGTTCCTTCGCTTTGACATCTTGGGTAGGCAGCCGATGGTTACCTCACAATATGGGAATTATTGCTATTCCCTTATTATTTGTCATTTGTTATTTGTAAACTTTTCCGTTTTATTTACATTTATTAATACTTTGATGCTGACCACAAAATTATCTTTGGGATACTGAGCCTTTGGTTAAGCCTAGGATATAATGCTACATGTTTACAGTAACCCTAATGGGAATATCTTTGATACTTCATCAGATATTTGTCATCTGTTGTAAACCACGTCTATTTTGAAACCCATATTTAATTGACTGGGTTGTGTTCCCTGTTTCCTGTTCCCTTTTGCAAAACTCCAGTTTTGGACGTGGACTAGGTTTAAATATTGTTTGTATTTATTTTATAAAAAATTAAATTTTGCCAATATTGACAAACTTTGGTCAATTAAAAAGCAATAATAAAATTAATATATGACATTTAAAGTATTTTTTGACATCGGTTCGTTAATCAAAATATGATTATTCGTCGTTTTTTGTTACTACCAATTTTAGTGTTAATCGGGTTACTTGGGGTGGGATGCAGCGGCAACAACAATACCGAACCCCCAGCAAAACTGACTATAGGCTTAGTTAGTTATGGTGAAGGAAAGGTTTCACTCAATAAGTATGAGCGCTTTAAAGAATACATAGCAGCACGTACTAAGTCAATGGTGGAATTAGAACCTGCTTACAACGAATTACGGGCAATCACCCAAATTAATCGCAAAAGGTGGGACATTGTGTTTGCACCCCCTGGATTAGCGGCGATTGCGATTGCTAAACAACAGTATAATCCCTTATTTTCTATGGAGGGTGTCAGTAGTAGACAGCGTTCTCTAATTGTAGTTAGAGATGATAGTCAAATACGTAATCTTACTAATTTAGCGCGTAAAAATCTTGCCTTAGGAGAAACAGGTTCCGCTGCAGGTTACTACTTACCCTTGTATGATTTATATGGTTTAACCCTAAATCAAATCTTTTCTGCACCCACCCCTAAACAACTGTTAGCATGGGTTAATGAAGGAAAAGTAGATGCGGGTGCCCTATCAGAGAAGAATTTTGAGATTTATAAACGGCAGTTTTCGGAAACTAAGTTTAGAATTATACACACTAGTCGATGGATTCCTCCCAGCGTTGTGGTAATTGCACCAACGGTAGATCGGAATCGACAGGAACAAATCAAAAAAGCCATGAGTGAAGCACCAGCTGATATTACAGCTGATGCTGGTTATATTCCTACGGCTAAAATTCCCAACTACGAGCAATTTATTAAGTTAGTCACAAAAGTTAGACCCTTGGAGTCAAGAGTCAAGCAAGTACCAGCTGTTTTGCTTAAAGAAGAATCAGCTGAAAATGCAGAGGGAGTTAATAGCCAAGTAGTTAATTAATCCTTAATGAATCTTAAAGTTAATTGTGCATAATTTTTGGGGTTCATCCGCATAAATAATTAAGCTCTCAACAGGTTTGGTGAATGTCAGGGATGGAAATTTTCAGTTACTTACCACTCAACCTAATGAGAGAAACATCTAGCTAGGAGTGTGAAATCCATGTCTCAATCCACATTACTCAAACCAGAAATACCCTCCGGAACAATAATCGATAACCGCTATATTATCCAAAAACTTCTGGGACAAGGAGGATTGGGGCGAACTTATTTAGCATTTGATACTCGTCGCTTCAATGAACCTTGTGTTCTCAAGGAATTTGCACCAATCGGAAGTGGTAAGAATGAACTAGATAGATGTCGTAGTTTGTTCAAAAGAGAAGCCAAAATCCTTCACCAATTACAACATCCACAAATTCCCAGCTTTTTAGCTTGCTTTGAAGGAGAAGGTCGTCTTTTTCTAGTACAACAGTTTGTTGATGGTAAAACATATTCCCAGATATTGCGAGAACGTCAAACCCAGGGACAAACTTTTTCTGAAGAGGAAGTAATTGATTGGCTAAAAAACCTGTTAGCTATTTTGGAATACGTACACCAGCATCACATTATCCATCGAGATATTTCTCCAGATAATATCATGTTGCCAGAAGGTCAGATGTTACCGGTACTGATTGATTTTGGAGTGGGAAAACAAATAGCAGAATTACAAGAAGCCAATAATTCTACCCAGCCGACTTTTGTCGGTAAAATGTCCCTTGTGGGGAAAGTAGGATATGCTCCCCGGGAACAGATTAGCTTGGGGTTATGTTCTCCCAGCAGCGATCTCTATTCTTTGGGTGTGACAGCTGTTGTGTTATTAACAGGTCGAGATCCATCTTTCTTGATGGATCAATATACCTTGGAGTGGAAATGGCGTTTCTACACCGATGTCAGCGATACTTTTGGTCAAATACTCGATAAAATGCTGGCTGATACACCTTGTAAGCGATACCAAACAGCTAGAGAAGTAATTACAGTTCTTGAGTTTTTTGGTAGTGTGCAACCAACAATCTACCAAACACAACAACCAGTACAACAGTATCCACCTTCAACTATAGCTGAAATACCAACCAGCACATTTGCTCCCCAATCCGCTGAAGTACCACCCACTGTATTTACTCCCCAATCACAGCAACAAGCCACAGTCGCACCATCCAATAATCAGTTAAGAGAAACCATCTTTAGTAATTCTTCAACAGAGGAGACTAATCTCAATCAACAGGTAACTTCAATTAATGATGCTTTTATTCAGCGTTGTGAGGAACAGCTAGCTTATTACATTGGACCGATGGCAAATTTCATTGTAGAAGATACATTAGCTGAAAATCCCCAGGTATCACCTTACCAATTTGTAGAAATTTTGGCGAGGGAGATACCTGATGTTCAAGCAGCAATTGACTTTACACGTAAATTGTTGTCATAAGGATTTTTGCTTTAACTGTTGGTACTTCCACCAGTGCTTCCACCAGTGCTTCTACCAGTGCTTCTACCAGAAGAACGCTTAAGTCTTTTCATTGCCATTTCTAAACTTAATTTCATCCGTTTGAAAGCTTGAGCCAAATGACCAATTTCGTCATTAGATTTGTGTTCATAGTCGGGAAAATTAACATCCATATGTCCCGTGCTGACTTCCTCTGCAATACGGGTTATGCGTTTGAGGGGACGAACTACTTGTCGATGCAAAAATACGTTAATTAACAAGATTACAGCAACAAAAACAAAGGATACGATGCCGATAATTAGAAAAGAATATTGATTTGCTTTTTGGATAACAGTGCTAGAGGGTACAGATATAATTTGAGCACCAATAATTTCATTTAATTTCCACCCAAATCCACCAGCTGTACCATAGCGTTCAATCTGACTTTTAGGTGCTGCATCCGGGGTACTGTGACATTCTAGGCAACTCGGTTCAGAAACTGGTAGGGGACGGGCAATGTAGAAAATATCCCCACCAGAAGTTGAGTGAAATCCTCTTAATTCTTTGAGGTTATTATCTTTGCGGAACCGCTCAACAATTTTGGTTTCAAAAGCATTTGCCTTATCCCGCAAATTCGTAGGATTAAGAGTTGCTTCTTTATAAAAGAACTCCTTATATTTTGGTTGTATCCGCAGAATTTCAAATACTTCTCGTGCTGAGTAAGCAGGTATAACTTCGGGCAAAAACTCTGTTTCTAATTTGTCTATAAGTTCTGGTTTGACTTGTGTATTCGTGTAAGTTCGTACAGAAGTCATCGTTTCCATCAACAGTAAAGCTGTGGAAGTAATTTCATTTCTAGCATTTCCCCTCAATACTGTAGACAAAGAAAATCCACTCAATATCAAGCCTGCTATGAGAATTATAACTAGCAGAGCTGTAACTTTTTGTTTAAGATCTAATTTTTTCAACATAATCTGTAATCATTAAAAAGGACGTAAATCCAGTTTTCAACTGGCAAGTATATTTGAAATTTTCAATAGGAATATTTTCATTAGCTTTGCTTGGCAGTCAGGGCTACTTTGTTCTCAAAGGAGCGTTTATATAACTGGAATCATATATTTAGTTGATAGATTATATAATAACCAATAAAAATTTTTATTGGTTAATTTCTTGACATTAATTAATGAAATTATGATGAATTAACTTCCTTGACTGCCACTACTACCTTGAAGTCTTTTCATCGCCATTTCCAAACTATACTTCATCCGCTTTAAGGCTTTGGCAAGACTGCCAATTTCATCATTAGATTGTGCTTCAAAATCAACGTCCATGTGTCCCGTACTTATTTCTTGAGCTACACGAGTTAAACGTTTAAGAGGATGAATAACTTGGTGATTTAAGAATAAATTGACAACCAGCAAAAGGCTTATAAAAACAACGAAGACAATTAAGAGAATTAGAGCAGAAGATTTCTGGGCTTTTTGGATAATTCTACTAGCTGGTATAGATAGAATCTGAGCGCCAACAATTTCATTTAATTTCCACCCAAATCCACCAGTTGTACCATAAATATCAATCATAGTTTTGGGTGCATCTTCAACTTTTCCATGACATTTTAAACAGCCTGATTGAGAAACTATTAATGGACGAGCAATGTAGAAGAAATCTCCACGAGGACCTGAACGAAATCCGCTCAACTCTTTGAAATTATTTTCTTGTCTAAATTGCTCTACAATTGCTGTTTCAAAAATGTCAGCTTTATCCCGGGGATTAGTAGGATTTAGGGTTGCTTCTTTATATAAAAAGTCTTTGTAATTTGGCTCTTTGCGGAAAATTTCAAACACTTCCCGTGCTGCAAATGCAGAAATACTTTGTGGCAAAAATTTAGTTTCCAATTGTTCCGAAAGTTCAGGAGTTATACGAGAATTACTATACTCACGGGTAGCAGTTATAGTATCTATAAGGGTGAGAGCTTTTGCAGCAATTTCATGTTTGGCATTTTGTCTCAAAACTGTAGACAGCGCAAATCCACTCACAATTAAGCCTAATATCACAATCAGGACTAAGAA
The DNA here is from genome assembly GCA_030065825.1 of Nostocaceae cyanobacterium. Taxonomy (GTDB): domain Bacteria; phylum Cyanobacteriota; class Cyanobacteriia; order Cyanobacteriales; family Nostocaceae; genus JASJCY01. The sequence goes on from JASJCY010000123.1 coordinate 8,361, forward strand.
AATTGTAAATTTTTGTCTTAACTTCAATTTTTTGAACATAATTATATTCCCAGCAAAAATACAAATATTAAAATTAAAAATCATTTAAAATATGTTTTTTTCAACTTGCGCATCCTGATAACGCAGGCTACGAAAACAGAAATTAAATCAGATTTTTATAGTATTTTAATTTAATTTATGAAAATTTTTTATTAAAAATCTATTAAAAATGGCATTGGATAAATGCGGGATGATTTTGATAGTTTTGTGGGATAGGCATCTTGCCCGTCCCAAAATACAATGGACGGGCAAGGATGCCCATCCCACTCATATTCAAGGATATCCATCCCACTTATATTCAAGGATATCCATTCCATTTATATTCAAGGATACCGATTCCACTTATATTCAAGGATACCGATTCCACTTATATTCAACAGACATCTTTGGAAATTAATTATGCGTTACCCGAAACCCTTGTTCCAGACGCGAAATTGCCTCTTTCAGAGGAGCTTTGCTAACGCGTCTGGAACATTCTTTTTCACCAGAGGTCTAAGGATATCCATCCCACTCATATTCAAAGATCCTCATCCCACTCATATTCAAGGATACCGATTCCACTTATATTCAAAGATGCCCATTCCACTTATATTCATCTTTGAATTCAGCAATGTCTAAAAATTAATCAGGACTTACGCAATTGACATATAGGATTACTATTTGATTTTTGAACAGAACTCAGTACACTTTCTATTCCCTGTTAAGAGTTTCCTGTTCCCTCCCTCTATAAGTCAATTCAGAAATCAAACCGGATTCCTATATTTACCCTCAAACTGTCACATAGAATTGATTTGGATCTAATGTCTATCAATCAAAGCTTATAAACTTTTACATCAAATTTAAGTAGGGTTTGCTGAATAACTTTAAAACTCTTATTTTGTAAGCCCCTCAGGCTATTTTTGTCGCAAAAAGTGCAATCCAATAGGGGTATAAGACTTAAAAATCTTGCATTGACAAGAAGATTGGAGTTCAAAAAATTGTCAACAATAAGGCTGAAACTGTTGCCTGTTGCCTGTTGCCTACCCCCATCAAGGAACTTTTACAGCTAACGCTTGCGTAAGTCCTATTAATGAATAATATGCAATTGACTTGTAGTATGTTTTTCCATTAAAACAATAGACATCTGGTGAAAAAAATGTTCCAGACGTAAAATTTTACGTCTGGAACAAGGGTTGTAGCTGACGCATATTTAATTTCCACCAGATTACTAATAGATTTGTGAGGTTTTACAATTCATTTTCAGACAATTTGATTTTATTGGGAATCAATGGTGCAAGATATGACTTTACCCTTGTTGATAAGGTGTAAAATATGTGTAAAGGCAAAATTCAGGCAAAGAACATCAGTCATTCTCAAAAAAATCCCAGCAGTTGCTATAACTTTGGGGAAATAGGCAATGCGTTACCTATTTTGGTATATCAGCCTAGTAACCAGAAAAAGTCTCATATCTAAGCATTTTTAATTCTTAATTCTTAATTTTTAATTCTTAATTACCCTAGCGTCACTAGTCTCCAGTTGCCTATTGCCGTGTCAAAATAAATCAGGACTTAGGCAACTGACACAGGAAAAATGTCACATATGATTAATTTAGCTCTAATGCCTATAAATCAAAGCTTATAAACTTTGATATCCAATTTCATATGTGTGAGCGTTAGCATTATTTTGTGAGGCTTATGTAAGTCCTATAAATATCATCACTTGGTAGGATTAATAATGGTCTGGAATCCAGGACAACGGTTGTTTGGGGGACGATACACTATCGAAAGAAAACTAGGTGAAGGAGGAATTGGGATTACCTATCTGGCTAAAAACCAAAAAGGTGAACAACGGGTAATTAAAACCCTCAAAGAAGAAATCCTAACTCACCCAATGTGGAGAACCCACCGAGAAAAGTTAAAGCAAGATTTCCGCGATGAAGCAGTCAGGTTAGCTGTGTGTCGTCATCCCCATATAGTACAAGTAGAAAACATATTCACCGAAGAAAATATGCCATGCATCGTCATGGAGTACATCGAAGGTGAAAATTTAGGCAAACACGTCAAGGAAATGGGGGAATTATCAGAAGCAGAAGCACTGCTGTACATCAAGCAAGTTGGAGAAGCATTAACAGTAATTCACTGTAAAGGCTTATTGCATCGCGATGTCAAGCCACGTAATATTATGCTTCGCGCAGGAAAACCGGAAGCTGTATTAATTGACTTTGGAATTGCCAGAGAATTTATTCCCAATCTCGTCCAAAGACATACAGTGTATCGTACTCCTGGTTTTGCTCCCCCCGAACAATATCAGGCAGAAGCAGCACGGGGAGAATACATAGATGTCTATGGTTTAGCCGCTACATTATATACTTTATTGACTGGAATTGTACCCACCACAGCCGAAGACAGACGTCGCAATATTGTCTTGAAACCAGCAAAACATTTCAATCCCCAAATTAGCGACAGAGTAAATCAAGCAATTATGCGGGGAATGGAATTGGAACCGGAAAATCGTCCCCAGTCAGTCCAAGAATGGTTGACAATGCTGGAATCCAATGTAGAAGAAGAGTTAGCAACAATACTTCCCACACAAGTTATTACACCTACTCCCCACTCAGGAAAACCTGTTGTTGTATCTGCTGTCAACACCTGGCAATGTCTGCACACCCTCAAAGGTCATACTAGCATGGTGCATACCGTCACCATTAGTCCAAAAGGGAATATTCTCGCTAGTGGTAGCAGCGACAACACCATCAAACTGTGGAATGTAAACACAGGAAAACTACTACGGAAACTGGGTGGTTGGTTTGCTGGTCATTCTAGTATGGTTTATGACCTAGCTTTTAGTCCCAATGGGGAAATTATAGCTAGTGCTAGTTGGGATGAGACAATTAAATTATGGCAGGTGAGTTCTGGCAAAGAAATCCGCACTTTCAAAGGTCATACTAATAGCGTTAATTCTATTGCTTTTAATTTAAATGGACAGATTTTAGCCAGCGGTAGCGCTGATTGTACCCTTAAATTGTGGCTTGTAAGTTCTGGTAGAGAAATTAGCAATTTTTACGGTCATTCCGACTCGATTTTGTCAGTTAAATTTAGTCCCATTGGGGAAATTATAGCTACTGGTAGTGCTGACTACACCATTAAACTATGGCAGATAAAAACTGCGGGAGAGATTTGTACCCTCATGGGACATTCTTTCTTTGTGAATACCGTTGCTTTTAGTCCCAATGGGCAAATTATTGCCAGTGGTAGCAGCGATCGCACAATCAAATTATGGCAGGTAAGTACAAGAACAGAAATTTGTACCTTCACAGGTCATACTGAACCAATTTCATCTGTAGTATTTAGTCCTGATGGCGAGTTTCTAGCTAGTGCTAGTTGGGACAAAACCATTAAAGTTTGGCACATAAGTACAGGTAGGGAAATAGCTACCCTTAGGGGTCATTCTAACTATGTGAGAACCATAGCATTTAGTCCAGATGGCAAAATTTTAGCCAGTGGTAGTGATGACGATACCATAAAAATTTGGCACCAAGCTTAAAACTTTCAAGGTCTTATTTTCTGATTATTGATGATTTTTGATTAATTTAGCTTGATAGATTTAAATTTCAAAATAATTTCAATTTGTTAAATTTTATTTTTTTCATTTTTCTCAAGATATAAATTTAAAATTTAATGGCATAATTGGGTTGTCAAAAATTGAGGTTCAACGAAAATTTTACCTATTCAATTATCCCCAAAATATGCAACCTTGACCCTCGCTAGACTATATATAGCGGTTTTAAGTTGGGTGCAATACAGACTTAACCTCACCCCGGCTAAAGCCACCCCTCTCCTACCCTACGGGAAGCCACTCCGTGTCTATAGCAAGGAGAGGGGAAGGGGGTGAGGTTTTATTGTGTACGTTACTCAACCGAAAACTTCTATAAACATATAAATTATTAGTTAAGAAAAAATTATGAAGGGAAAATCTACAAGCATTATCAAGTTGTGGTTTGAGCGACTGATGGCAATTATTGCCATCATTAACTTAACCTTAGTTTTATTTGATATCAGTTATATTGAATGGCGGGATTTTTACCTCAAACAAATTCCCCAAATTACTAACTTATACGACCCAATTAAAGGTATTCAACCCCACCGAGAAACCCAAAAATACCTCAAAACCTTAGACGAACTGCAACAACAAGTGAGCATTACAGGTTTAAAATCAAAAGCAGCCACAGCCAAACTAGAAGAACTGCGACTTCTCAGCAAGGAAATGATTGAGAACAATCCATTTGCAGGAGTTGGTAAAAGTGGCACCTTGGAAAAAATCAAAAATGATATGCGGGATCAACTCGATAAAGAATCTGCCAAAGAAGCATTTGCGATTTTTTGGAGTCAGGAGTATCTATTAGAAAAAGGCTGGAATGAAGAAAGAAAATTTTTTAACAGTAAAATTCGACCTTTAATTGCTAGTAACTACTACCGTCAAATTGGTGAAAGTGGCGAATTTGTAGATAAGTTCTGGAAGAATATTGACTTACCCTTTATAATTTTATTTGGAGTTGAATTATTAGTCCGCAGTTTCTATCTTAAACGTCGCCATCCCAGTTTTAGCTTGTTTAACGTCATTGTCTGGCATTGGTATGACTTGTGGCTGATAATACCATTTTGGCGATGGACCCGAATTATACCAGTGGCATTTCGCCTAGAAAAAGCAGATTTATGGAATTTCCGTCAATTGCGACGGCAAGGACAGCAGGTGATTATAGCTAATTTTGCCGAAGAAATCACAGAAATGGTGGTAGTAAGAGTTATAAACCAGATTCAAATTTCAATTCATCGCGGAGAATTAACAAAATGGCTATTACAATCTGAAAATCTACGTCCTTATATAGATATTAATAATGTCAACGAAGTAGAAGCAATTGCCGGAATTTTGGTGCAAACTACAATTTATCAAGTACTGCCCAAAGTTCAACCAGAGATAATTGCAATTTTGCAACATACTATAAACAGTGCCCTCAATCAAACCCCCATTTATCGCAATTTTAATAACTTGCCCGGAGTGGGGCAAATGCAAGCTCAATTGGGAGAACAATTATCAACCCAAATTATCAGCAATCTTTACAAAATCCTAGTTTCATCTATAGAAGATCCTGTTGGTGCAAAACTTTCCAGTCAACTAATACAACAGTTCACTGAAGCCTTCGGTGCAGAAATGCAGAAAAAACATGTAATGGCAGAAGTTCAGAGTTTACTCGTGGATTTTTTGGAAGAAGTCAAGCTCAATTACGTACAGCGTTTATCCGAAGAAGATATCGAGCAAATTCTTGAGCAAACTAGGAAACTGCAAACAAACCCATCAATCCAACCTATTGTAGAACGGGGAAGTGCCCTACTGGATGCTAGGTCCAGAGGCGATCGCTAAACTCCTACAAAGGGTAAATAAAGCACAATTATAGGCATTTTCACCCTGATCAAATATACTCTTGTGGGATGGGCATCCCTGCCCGTCCTGGGCAACCGATTGCGTTGGGTGTTGTCCCTCCACCCAACCTAGTACTCGACCAAACCAAGATTGCCGGGTAAAGGCAGAGAGGGGGAAGAGGGGGGAGAGGGGGGAGAGGGGGGAGAAAAAACTTTGTTCTTTCCTTATTAACCCCGCATAGTTTACTTAGTGGACTACTAGTATTCTGTCCCATTAGTTTTGATGGCTAGTTTTATAGTCATATTTATATGACTTTGACTATTAGACTGGGACTTATAGTCCCAGGTGGGTGTGATGGAAACCCCTCAGAATTAATGGGACAAACCACTAGGAAATTTCAACACTTCCAAGACTTTTGTCAGTCAACCAGTTCTTGTGGGATGGAGAGCAGCGCGTTGCGGAGCCAGTCACGTGCGCGGGTTAAGCGCGTTGAGTGAACTGGCGTTGGGGTTCCCCCCGTTGTAGCGACTGCGGGGCATCCCTACCCGTCCTACTCCCGGAGTAGATAAACGTCCAATCCCGGGGTAGATAAACGTCCAAAATATTTGTAGATATGAGGCATTGCAACATCTCTACATCCTTTATTAGGTATCAATATAGATTCTTACTTCTCCTCCAAGAAAAAATGCGCTACACTCGAATAAGAGGCGAACCAAGATTGGTTCGTCACAAATACTTCTTGGAAGATATGATTATCGCAGGAAGTGGGTATTGACCCACTTTTTTTTGTTGCAAATGTCCCATGACTCATCCATTAGTTCCACAAATTATTGATTTGGCAACACCAGTCGCAGCAGAACTGGGATTAGAAATCGTGGGAGCGGTTTTTTACACCAACCAGCGACCTCCTGTATTGCGTGTAGACATTCGTAATCCCCACCAAGACACTGGTTTAGATGATTGTGAGCGGATGAGTCGTGCCTTAGAAGCATCCTTAGATGTAGCCGAGATTATTCCAGATGCCTACATTTTGGAAATTTCCAGTCCTGGTATTTCCCAACAACTTGTGAGCGATCGGGAATTTATTTCTTTCAAAGGATTTCCTGTGATTGTTTTTACATCTCCAGCCTATTCAGGACGGAAAGAGTGGACAGGACAGTTGATTCGACGGGATGAGATCAAAGTTTACCTCAACCAAAAAGGTCGTGTAGTTGGGATTCCCCGCTCTCAAGTTACTAGCGTGCAGCTGTTAGATGAACCCTGCTGAGAAATATTAAATTTTACATTTTAGACTTTGAATTATGGATTTTAGATAGATGTCTAAAATCCATAATTTAACATCCAAAATTATTTTGGGAACTTGGATAATTATTAAGGAGATTGCTTATGTCAATGGTTAATTTACCTGGATTAAAAGAATTAATCGAAAGTATTAGTCGAGAAAGAAATTTACCACGTCTTGCAGTTCAATCAGCCTTGAGAGAAGCACTTTTAAAAGGATACGAACGTTATCGTCGCGCTCAAAATATAGCTCGCAAACAATTTGAAGAAGATTATTTTGAGAATTTTGAAGTAGAACTTGATATTGAAGATGAAGGGTTTCGCGTCCTTTCCACAAAAACTATTGTGGAAGCTGTGAATAATTCCGACCACGAAATTTCTTTAGAACAAGTACAAGAAGTTGCTCCCGAAGCTCAAGTTGGTGATTCTGTAGTCCAGGATGTCACCCCAGACCAAAAAGAATTTGGTCGCATGGCAGCAATGCAAACCAAGCAAGTACTGGCGCAAAAACTGCGGGATCAACAGCGTCAAATGGTGCAAGAAGAGTTCCAAGACTTGGAAGGCACAGTTTTGCAAGCCAGAGTCCTACGATTTGAAAGACAATCGGTGATTTTAGCAGTCACCAGTGGTTTTGGTCAGCCAGAAGTAGAAGCAGAATTACCAAAACGGGAACAATTACCCAACGATAATTATCGCATCGGATCTACCTTTAAAGCTTATTTGAAAAAAGTTTCCCAAGGACAGCATCGCGGACCACAATTGGTGGTATCAAGAGCAGATGCCGGATTGGTAGTATACCTATTTGCCAATGAAGTTCCGGAAATCGAAGACGAAGTAGTAAGGATTGTTGCAGTAGCGCGGGAAGCAAATCCCCCTTCCCGTTACGTCGGTCCGCGGACTAAAATAGCAGTAGATACACTAGATCGGGATGTCGATCCCGTTGGTGCTTGTATTGGAGCTAGGGGATCACGAATTCAAGTGGTAGTAAATGAGCTACGGGGTGAGAAAATCGATGTCATTCGTTGGTCTCCAGATCCAGCTACATATATTGCTAATGCCCTAAGCCCTGCTAAGGTAGATGAAGTGCGGCTGATGGACCCAGATAGTAGGCAAACTCATGTGTTGGTATCTGAAGACCAACTGAGCTTAGCGATTGGTAAAGAAGGGCAAAACGTCCGTTTAGCAGCTCGTCTCACTGGTTGGAAAATAGACATTAAAGACAACGCCAAGTACGACTACGCAGCAGAAGATGCAAAATTTGCAGAAACCAGAGCAAAATATCAAGCAGAATTAGAAGCACAAGAGGCACTAGAAGCACAAAAGGCACAAGAGGAACTAGAAGCACAAAAAGCACAAGAGGAACTAGAAGCACAAAAAGCACTCTTAGCAGAACAAGAAGAGGAACTTGGGGTTGAAGTTGAAGTAAATGTTGATGTTAATAGCGAGCAAGTACAAAATGAATTTGAGGATGAAAATGAATTTGAGGATGAAATTGAATTTGAGGATGAAATTGATAAATTACCACAAGACAATAACTTCGACTTGAAATCTAATCAAGATGGCGATGAAGATTAAGTAAAAAAATCAGCAGGAGGTTATTGTTTCATGTAAAAACAATCGTGCAGACCACAGCAGCATCAAGGAATGGAAGTAAATTATCGTCGTTGTATTAGTTGTCGCCGGGTAGGTTTAAAACAAGAGTTTTGGCGGATTGTCCGCGTCTTTCCGTCTGGACAGGTACAATTAGATGAGGGCATGGGGCGTTCTGCCTACATATGTCCAAAAGCTAGCTGCTTGTCTGCAGCTGGAAAAAAAAATAGACTAGGGCGAGCGCTACGTGCATCAGTGCCAGAAACACTGTATCAAACACTATGGCAGCGCCTAACCCAAACTAACCCTTAAGGATCATAACTTACGTTAAGAGACTTGAGATACGGTAATTAACAGAGGGATGGTGAAAAGTCGAACAATCGCCCTTAGATCCCAACCTCTGATATTGCTGATGTTAGTGCCACAATAGTAATGGGTGTAATTAGCGGGAGCTTCTTGAATATCCAATAGGGGCAAAGCAATACGCTCAAAAGAAAATTAATTTAAATTGTGTTGTGGAAGACTCACAATCAACAAAACCACAAATCACAAAATGCCAATTTGGTAGTAGCCCGCACACAGCTTGGCATCAACCACCATTCTTGGTGGAGGTGCCACAAGTAAACCGAAACATCTCTCTTTCCTGATTGGAGGCACCCGCACAACCAACAAGGGCAACCGCAAACAGTAATCAAAGGATGGAGATGTCGCTGTCATCGGGTAACCATCCGTTAAAACTGTAGATTATAGGGGAAGAGTGGATGAGCAACGGCAAAGTTAGAATTTATGAATTATCAAAGGAATTGAATTTGGATAACAAAGAGCTATTAGCAATTTGCGACCAGCTCAATATCGCGGTCAAAAGTCACAGTAGCACCATCGCAGAATCTGATGCTGAACGCATTCGTTCTCAAGCAGAAAAATTAGCAGCAACGAATCCATCATTTAGAAAAGATCGTGCTGCCCACACTGACAAATCACATTCATCAACGGACTCCCACAACCAACCTCCAGCAGCCCACAAACAAGAAATTTTGGCAATTCGCAAACCCAAAGTTCAATTGAAAAATACAACTTCCAACGCCCCAGAGGCGTCAGCTACTATTAATACTCAGTCTACTTCTAAGGAAGTTTCTACTCCTGCACCCCCCCGTCCCTTTGCGCCACCAACTTCACCCATGAAGCCAACGGCACCAACTCGACCTGTATCCCCAAATCAGTCAGAGACTAAAGAACCAACCACTGTGACAGACGCAGATAAAACACCATCAGTAAATAAGGCAGAAGGAAAAAAAGAAATAGCTGCCCAAAAACCCGAAAAACCTCCTGCATCTAAACCAAAACCAGAAAAACCGCAAAAACCACAGTTGGTTGGTCCACCTCCAAGACCTACGGTACAAAAGCCAACTCCCACCTCCCAAGGAAGTACCAGCGAGCGACCAATCCTCAAACGCGATCGCCCCAAGGTAAAAGGCAAGGGAGCAAAAGATGGGGAAAAACCAGAGGTAGCAACTCCCCAAAAAGCTGCACGTCCAAGTACAGCATCCCCAAGGTCTGAACAAAAAACTCAAAAATCAGAAACCACACCACAACCACGTAAATCAAAACTCGTTGTTGGTGCCCCAGCAACTGCATCTGTATCTCCACCAACACTTACGCCACCAAAACCCCCTGCATCTAAAAAACCAGAGGTGATAGATTTAGATGTAGATGTAGATGTAGATGATGATGATACCATCACCGAAGTTGTTGAACTAAAGCGTCCTACACCTCCCAGACCTCCCAGAGGAGGTAAAAAACGGGTGATTGAAGACGATTTGGACGAAGGAAAGCCAGGTTCTAAAGGTGGTAAAGCCGGGGCTAAAGTCAAACGTCTCAAACCAATGGTTGATGATGACGACGATTTTGAAGAAGATTTACTTGACGAGGAAGATCAAGATCAACCTTCGGCAATTCAGATTAGTAATGCCATAGTTAGACCTCCCAAACCCAAGAGCGCTAAACCAGCACAACCTACAACCCATGTTTCTGCCCCCACTAAAGCCAGAAAGCCCAGTCAGGGAAGGGAACAAAAAGGTCGCCGCGAAACAGAACAAAAGCGGGAACGTCCAGAAGAACTGGTGGTTACGGGTACAATGACCGTACAAGAACTCGCCGACGCTTTAGCCACTCCTGATACAGAGATTGTGAAAATCCTGTTTATTAAAGGGATGGCAGTGAGTATTACTCAAAATCTGGATATTCCTACCATCACTTTGCTAGGAGATGAACTAGGAGTAAAAATCGAAACCCAAGAGCCAGAGGCAGAAGCCCGTAAAGTTACGGAAATGCTGGATCTAGAAGACTTGGAAAATCTCCAGCGCCGTCCGCCAGTAGTAACTATTATGGGTCACGTAGACCACGGTAAAACTACTCTGCTCGACTCCATCCGCAAAACCAAAGTGGCTGCCGGGGAAGCTGGTGGAATTACCCAACACATCGGTGCTTACCACGTAGATTTGCCACAGGATGACAAAGTCCAACAAATTGTCTTTTTGGATACTCCCGGTCACGAAGCTTTTACAGCTATGCGGGCAAGGGGTGCGCGAGTTACAGACATTGCCATATTAGTAGTGGCTGCTGATGATGGCGTGCGTCCCCAGACAATTGAAGCCATTAGCCATGCCCAAGCGGCAAAAGTACCGATTGTGGTCGCAATCAACAAAATTGATAAAGAAGGAGCTCAGCCAGACCGGGTGAAGCAAGAACTAACCCAGTATGGTTTGACCCCAGAAGAATGGGGTGGCGAGACAATTATGGTTCCCGTTAGTGCCATTAACGGTGAGAATTTGGATACGCTCCTAGAAATGATTCTGTTGGTAGCAGAGGTAGAAGAACTTTCCGCTAACCCAGAACGTCCGGCAAAAGGAACGGTGATTGAAGCTCACTTAGATAAGGCTAAAGGTCCTGTTGCCACATTGCTGATTCAAAACGGCACCCTGCGGGTAGGTGATATACTTGTAGCTGGCTCCGTCTTTGGTAAAGTCCGGGCTATGGTTGATGACCGGGGTGCCAGAGTAGATATTGCTTCTCCTTCCTTTGCTGTGGAGGTATTAGGCTTAAATGATGTACCAGCAGCAGGGGATGATTTTGAGGTCTTCACCAACGAAAAAGAAGCAAGGGGACTGGCTGGCGATCGCGCCGAAAAGCAACGTCAATCCCGACTTATGCAAGGTGGAAGGGTTACCCTTACCAGTATTTCTGCCCAAGCACAAGAAGGTGAGTTAAAAGAACTGAACTTAATCCTCAAGGCAGACGTACAAGGTTCTGTGGAAGCAATTGTCGGTTCTCTCAAGCAAATTCCCCAGAACGAAGTGCAAATTCGCCTGTTGTTGGCATCTGCGGGAGAAATTACCCAAACGGATATTGACTTAGCAGCTGCCAGTGGTGCGGTAATTATTGGCTTTAATACTACCTATGCCAGTGGAGCAAGGCAAGCAGCCGATGAAGCCGGTGTAGATGTGCGCGAATACAATATCATCTACAAACTCTTGGAAGACATCCAAGGAGCTTTAGAAGGTCTGCTGGAGCCGGAATTAGTAGAAGAACACCTAGGTCAAGTGGAAGTACGTGCTGTCTTCCCCGTTGGTCGTGGAGCCGTTGCTGGTTGTTACGTCCAGTCTGGCAAGGTTCTCCGCAACTGCAAAGTGCGAATAATGCGGGGTGGTAAGCTAATTTATGAAGGTGCCCTTGACTCCTTGAAGCGGATGAAAGATGACGTGAAGGAAGTCAACTCCGGTTATGAATGTGGCATCGGCATGGATAAATTCAATGACTGGCAAGAAGGGGACATTATCGAAGCTTACCAGATGGTTACCAAACGCCGTACCCTTTCGGCTGCGAGATAGGGAAAATGTCAAGCTCTACTGACTTGTATCGGGTAGTAGTAGTCTTTTGTGGGACGGGCATCCTGTTGTGGGACGGGCATCCTGCCCGTCAAGCTTTATCCAAAGCCCAAATATTTTGTTATAAATATATCTGCTGTAGGGATGCAATCACTTGCGTCCCTAAATTTTTGCGTTGTCTCACATCTTGCACCCAAGTATTAATTACTTGTACCAAATCAAAAAAATGTTTGCAACAGATGCAATTGTAGGGTGCGCAAACCGCACCCTTAACAACCAATCATATGTCACATTCTTTTTGAAAATTGGTATTATTTATGATGTTATTAATAGAGTAATATAACGGTTTTCACGCTTTGTGCAATACACTCGAAACCTCACCCCTTCCCCTCTGTTGCAAGTTCAAAGAGGGGTGTCCGCACTCAGGGGGTGAGGTAAGATTTGTATTCTACTCAACCGAAAACCGCTATATTGGGTATCGAAGAACCAAGTTTATTTATATTATTAATTAATGACTACAGAAATTGATTTAACTATTGCCATACCTACTTATAATGGGGAAAATCGTTTGCCCAAATTATTAGACAGGTTAGAAGAGCAAACAGATATAGAAAATATACGCTGGGAAATTATAGTTGTTGATAATAACAGTAAAGATGGCACAGCTAAACTAGTTGAGAAATACCAACAAAAATGGCATTACCCATTTGCTTTAATATATTGTTTTGAACCTGAACAGGGTTTAGCTTTTGCCAGACAACGTGCTATTGAGGAAGCAAAAGGTGAATTGGTTGGTTTTTTAGATGATGATAATTTACCGGAAATCAACTGGGTAAGTGAGGCATATAAATTTGGGCAATTACATCCGCAAGCGGGTGCATATGGTAGTCAAATACAAGGCTTATTTGAAGTTGAACCCCCTGAAAATCTCAAACAAATCATTTTTTATTTGGCGATTACAGATAGAGGTTCAACACCTCTGTTATACGAACCGCGCAAAAAGGGAGTACCACCGGGTGCAGGGTTAGTAGTACGTCGTCAAGTTTGGTATGAATATGTTCCCAAACGGCTTTTGCTCACTGGTAGAGTCGGTTCATCTATGTTAGCTGGTGAAGATGCAGAAGCTTTATTGTACATTTACAAAGCAGATTGGGAAATTTGGTATAACCCAGGGATGAAAGTAAAACACGTAATACCTTCTTGGAGATTAGAAAAAAATTACCTAATTTCCCTGATGCGGGGTATTGGTCTGAGTCGTTACTATTTACGAGTACTATTACTCCAAAGGTGGCAAATCCCTCTGTTTTTCTGTATTTATATTGTCAGTGATACAAAGAAAGTTATATTACATTATTTACGTTATCACAAAATAATTAAAAGTGATATTGTTGCCGCTTGTGAAATGGAGCGATTAATTGCTACTTTAATCAGTCCTTTTTATCTGTTAAAGTTAAAAAATAAATTGTTTTAAAAATATATTTTTGAGTTATTTTTTATTTATCAATAAATATTTATATGCCAATAGTCTCTGTAATTATTCCTGTTTATAATGGGGAAAAAACTATTCAAAAAACTATTGAAACTGTTCTCAGTCAAACGATGAATGACTTTGAACTAATAGTAATTAATTCTGGATCAACGGATTTAACATTAAACATTATTTCTCAAATTCAAGACTCTCGTTTACAAGTATTTTCTTATCCTCAAGCGAATGTAGCAGTGAATCGCAATCGTGGCTTTAATCATTCTAGAAGTAAATTTATTACTTTTTTAGATGCGGATGACCTCTGGACAGCAGATAAATTAGAAGCACAATATAAGGCTTTATTAGAAAATCCAGAAGCTGGGGTTGTTTATAGTTGGACTGATTGTGTAGATGAAACAGGTAAATTTTTACGTAAATGTTCCTATGTAAAATGGGCTGGAGATGTTTATCCCCAACTGTTATTAGATGATTTTATTGGTAATGGTTCTAATGTGATGATTCGCAGGGAGGCTTTCGAGTTTGTTGGTGGTTTCGATGAATCTTTAACTAATGCTGAAGATACAGATATATGTTTGAGATTAGCAGCAAAATATCAATTTGTTAATATCAGTAAAGTACAAGTTTTTTATCGGATATATTCTAATTCTAAGTCTTCTAATATCTTGCCACTAGAAAAGTCCAATTTAGCAGTGATTCAAAAAGCTTATACTGACAAAAAAGCTGCTAAATATCAACATTTTAAAAAGTATAGTTTGGCAAATCTTTATAAGTATCTAAGCTATAAAGCCCTTGATGCATCACCAGGTCAGCAGAAAACTCTACATGCAATAAGATTTCTCTTTTATGCTGTGTACACAGACCCTTTGCTATTATTTAAACCAGTACTTTTCAAAGCATTTATAAAGCTTTTTCTAATGGCTATAATTCCTAACAAATTGTGTGTCAAAATCTTAAATAAATTCACAATAATATCTAATACGAGTACTTTTATGGGATACGAAAAAACATATCAATCATTGTTTTAATTATGAATATAAAACCTAAGATATCTGTAGTTATTCCTGTGTTTAACGGGGAATCAACTATCTTTAAAACTATTAACTCTGTTTTAGAACAAACATTTAAAAACCTAGAAATTATAGTTATCAATGATGGTTCAACAGATGCAACATTAGATATTATTCAAAGTATTAATGATGTGCGCTTACAAGTATTTTCTTATGCAAATGCTGGGTTAGCAACAAGTCGCAATCGTGGTATTGAAAAAGCAAATGGGGATTTTATCTCTTTTATTGATGCTGATGATTTATGGACAGTTGATAAACTAGAAGTTCAATATCAAGTACTACAAAATAATCAGAATGCATCTGTAGCTTATAGTTGGACAGATTATATTGATGAAACAGGTAACTTTTTAAAAGCTGGTAGACGTATTATTGCAAATGGAGATGTTTATAGTCAGCTTTTGCTAAGGAATTTCTTGGAAAATGGTTCTAATCCTTTAATTTCCAAGGAAGCAATAAATGCAGTAGGTGGTTTTGATCAGACTCTTGCTGCTGCTGAAGATTGGGATATGTGGTTACGTTTGGCTGCTAAATATGAATTTGTCTGTGTAGAAAAACCACAGATACTATATCGAATATCTACTAACTCTATGTCTACTAATTTAAAAAGACAAGAAACAGCATCATTAACTGTAATTGAAAAAGCTTTTGCAGATGAAAAGGCAATCAAAATCAAACATCTCAAAAAATATTCATTGGCTAATACTTATAAGTATCTAACTTTTAAAGCCCTTGAAAGTAATATGAAAAAAAATATCAATTGGGCTGCTGCTAATTTTTTATGGAAGTGTGTTATACATAATCCTTTTCTATTACGACAAACAAGAGTTATGTTAATTGCTATGTTAAAAATATTTGTACCTTTCATTTATTATAGTTTTTATAAAATTATCAAACCGACGGCATAATATAGGGAGTCTTCGGTGTAGGGTGTAGAATATACTCTTGTGGGATGGGCATCCCTGCCCGTCCGAACTCCACTAATTATGTTTGTATTGCATCCAACGCTATATATTTTATTTTGCATAATTATTTTTTTGAAAAAATACAAAAAAACCTTGTTATACAATTTAAATTTATGATGAAAAAACTGAAAAAAATAATACACCCAAAAATAAAAAAAATAATCAAACTTAGATTAGATTATGTCCTTGATTGTATCTCAACTGAATATAATTTCCGATTCCGCAGACAACAGATTCAGTCAGAATTAGAATCGATTCGTAAAATTCCCCGAAATCTACATATAGAAGGTACAAATATTTGTAATGCCAAGTGTACCTTTTGTGCTTATCCTCAAATGGAAAGAGTAAAAGAAACAATGTCCATGCTAGAGTTTCAGCGCATCATCAATGAATATGTGGCAATGGGTGGAAACTATGTTTCTCTAACTCCAATAGTAGGGGAACCATTTGTAGATCGCTATCTTTTTGAACGTCTAGATTACCTGAATAGAACACCTGAAATTAAAGGTTTCTACTTTTATACAAATGGTATTCTCATGAAACCCCATGTCAGTGAAAAACTGATATCCTACGGCGAAAAATTGAGTATTTATGTTTCTTGGGGAGGATTTGATCGGCAAACTTATAAAGCAACAATGGGAGTCGATTACTTCACTCTGGTGCGTCAACATATTGAGGAATTTATTAATATTAAACGTACATCAAATTCTGCTACTGCTTTAACTATTGCCTTACGTTGTCCAATGAGTAATTGTCAGGGAGAACTTTGGGAAAAGTTTCAGCAGTGGAGACGAGAAGGATTAATAAATTGGTATTCTATTGACGCTTATGATACCTGGGCTGGTAAAGTCAAAGCAGAAGACTTAAAAAAAGTTGGGCTGCAACCGACAATTATGCCCCATAAACGGGGTGCTTGCGAATTGCTATATATGAAACCGATTATCCTCGCAAATAGCAAAGTAAATGCCTGTGCTTGTCGTGATGTGGAAGCAGAATTGATTATAGGCGATCTCAAGCAAGAAAGCCTATCAGAAATTTGGGCAGGAAAAGAAATTGACAAAATTATTGAACGTCACGAAAATGGTGACTTTCCTGATGTTTGCAAGCGTTGCACTTGGTACACAAGTATTTATAATAGCCGCAAACGTCATAGCCGTATCTACAAAGATGCCCTGCATTGGAGTGAGGATTAACCGCAGCTATGTAACTAAGTAGCCGTCATAAACTGCGTACAGCAGGACTGATGAAAATATCTCTTAACCTGTTCCCTATTCCCTGTTCCCTGTTCCCTATTTTCACTTTAGTACTGAATGTTGGTTAATTCCTGGACCAAATACTTGAAAAGTAGCTGAACTCCTTTTGCTGACGTTCTTGCCCTGGCTAATTGGACGGGTTTACCTTGTGCTTTTTGTTCATCAAGGTAATCCCCCAGGGCTTTCCCAATTTCATTATCCAAGCGGCAACGTTTAACCTCAATCCTGGTAAAAACCCACTGCCACAAGGATTT
>JASJCY010000124.1 GCA_030065825.1 Nostocaceae cyanobacterium
CATTACCAATTACCAATTACCAATTACCCATTACCAATTACCAATTACCAATTACCAATTACCAATTACCAAAATAGCTATGAGTGGTACTGTTTTACCTCCCAAATCCGAAATTAACTGGCAACAAGCCGCAGCACCCCAGCTTTATAACGATGTTGCCCCAAATGCCTTTGCTGAATTAGTTCAAGAAACATTAGCTTTAACCCGTCGTCTGTTTATCCAATTACAACGGCGTCCTTCAACCTTGGTTGCTGGTATTATTCAGCCAGTAATGTGGTTAGTACTGTTTGGCGCACTTTTCCAAAATGCACCCAAAGGCATCTTTGGTACTACGACAAATTACGGACAATTTATTGCCGCTGGCGTCATTGTTTTTACCGCTTTTGGTGGGGCACTCAATGCTGGTTTACCCGTAATGTTTGACCGGGAATTCGGCTTTTTGAATAGATTATTAGTTGCTCCCCTTGCGTCGCGATTTTCCATTGTTTTTGCTTCCGCAATCTTTATTATCAGTCAAAGTTTGCTCCAAGCAGCAGTAATTGTCGGTGCAGCAGCCTTTTTAGGAGCAGGTTTACCAGATGCTATCGGCTTGGGAACCATAGCCTTAATCGTCTTTCTGCTAGCTTTGGGTGTAACTGCTCTCAGCTTGGGTTTGGCTTTTGCCCTCCCCGGACACATTGAATTAATTGCTGTGATTTTTGTCACTAACTTGCCCTTGTTGTTTGCCAGCACAGCCTTAGCCCCCTTATCCTTTATGCCCCAATGGCTACAGATTATAGCCACCCTCAATCCCCTTAGCTACGCCATTGAACCAATTCGCTACCTTTATACCCACAGCGATTGGAATTTAAGTACTGTAGTCATGCAAGCTTTTTGGGGTGATGTTACTTTTGGTAACGCTTTGCTTGTACTGCTGGGTTTTGCTTTAATAGCATTGGTAGTAATTCAACCCCGACTGCGAAAGACTTTGGCTTGAAAATAGTTTGGAGTAGGGGCGCAATGCTTGCGCCCAAATTTAGAAGTTAGGAGTTAATGTTTCCAGCCCCGTTGATTTTGTCAAACTATCATGTAATTTAACAACTCTGTAGAATTAAAAGTCCATGAAAACACTATTTTTATCCCTTACCCGTGTCGCCCTTGCTACTGTAGCTGGAATAGGCATAGTTTCTGTGGGATTATCCCAACCCACCTTGGCTCAAATGGGTCAGGAATATGATAACCAACCAGGTTACGATGTTAATGATGGGAACAATCCTTGTGCCGCTGCAAGTCAGAATTTTAATGCCTTTAACTTAATTCACTGTGCCAGATTTAACAATGGTTCTTGGAATGCCGAAGAAGGTTTGCAAGGCTTAGATGCAGCTGCTAGAGCATTTAGAGAAAGGCAGCAAAAATACTATCAAAATCAACAAACCCAAACAAACCCTAATAATTCAGTTGGGGAACTGATGTTGATTACACCAATTGAGACAAATCAGTCAGGCAAGTAGCTGGTTTTTTGCTAAAATCACAGACTTGCAAATCAAAAAATATCCCAATTGTAAAATCTTTGCTTGTTGATTATATCATTCCTAGGGGCGCGGTTTCCGCGCCCCTACAATTCGTGCCCCTACAATTTGGGACGTGGTTTCTTCTATTTTCTACAATCCCACTGCAGCTAAAATATCGCTAGCGTGGGTAGATGTGTTGACATTGGCATCAACGTGGGTGATTTTGCCATTACCGTCGATGACATAGGTAACGCGCTTAGCATAACCACCACCATCGACATCGTAGGCTTTAGTTAAGGCTTTTTCTGTGTCAGCCAAGAGGGGAAAATTGAGATTAAATTTTTGAGTGAATGCTTGGTGGGAAGCTTCATCATCTGTACTTACTCCCAGGACGACCACATCTTTGCTTTTATATTCATCAGCAGCATCACGGAAGCTACAAGCTTCTTTGGTACAGCCCGGAGTATCGTCTTTGGGGTAAAAATATAAAACTACCGTCTTGCCCTTAAAATCAGATAGGGAAACGGTGTTACCGTTAGTATCTTTGACGGTAAATGCAGGTGCATCGGTGCCAACTGTTAGAGGCATAATTTATTTTCCCTGGATGATATGTCTTTTATTTTTTAATGCATCTGTAATTTTACAATAATTTACAATAAAAGCATAAATAGCTCATCTACCTGCTATTTATCTAGCAAAGCTAATCACTCTTATTAAACTCCCCCATCCAAAATGTCTGATGTCTCCTCCCACCAAGTCCAACAACCTTTATCCTATCCTGCCCCTACCATAGAAAGAGCCGAGCGATCGCTACGTTGTTCTCCCTTTAATCTCAGCTTATTTACAGCCATGGTACGCCAAACCGTGCCTATAAAATTAATTGCCTTGGATGCTGGTGTTAAAGGTGGTTATACAAACCGTCCTTTGTCAGAATTGGCTGTAGATAATGCCTTAGCATGGTTGATTCAAGTAGGTATACTACGGCGAGAAGTGGATGGTCAAGGAATTACAGATAGTTTTCGCCTTACTCCCCTTGGTCGTCTGGTGGTGGAACAATTACAAAACCAACCTTGGCGTCCTCCCACCTGGGGCGATCGCATCTCTAATGCTTTGACTCGCTGGTTGAGAATGCCATTTTAATTAAAGCTCTTGCACTCCCCATGGGTTTTAGGGACTTCCAAATCAAAAAATATTCCAACATTTGATAGTGGTACAGGCATCCTTGCCTGTATGGATGGGCAGGCAAGGATGCCTACCCCACAATATGGGATAATTTATTTCTTGGTATTCTCTTAGTACTCCCCATTTCCCATTCCCTATTCCCCATTTCCCATTCCCTATTCCCTATTCCCTGTTCCCCATTCCCTGTTCCCCATTCGCCATTCACTCCTTGCCTGTATGGATGGGCAGGCAAGGATGCCTACCCCACAATATGGGATAATTTATTTCTTGGTATTCTCTTAGTACTCCCCATTCCCCATTCCCCATTCCCTGTTCCCTGTTCCCTATTCCCTATTCCCTATTCCCCATTCCCTGTTCCCTGTTCCCTATTCCCTATTCCCTATTCCCCATTCCCTATTCCCTGTTCCCCATTCCCTATTCCCTCCTTGCCTGTATGGATGGGCAGGCAAGGATGCCTACCCCACAATATGGGATAATTTATTTCTTGGTATTCTCTTAGTACTCCCCATTCCCCATTCCCTATTCCCTATTCCCTGTTCCCCATTCCCTATTCCCTGTTCCCCATTCCCTATTCCCGACCTCACCCAAAAAAAATTACAAAAAAAATTGTCCAAAAAGTTAGGAATGCTTCCTTGAAGGGAAGAATAAACACGGGAGCTTTTTACCAATTTATAAAGTCTTTATCTTTACCATCCAACTAAATTGGTTAACTTCCAGTAGCAAGAGTGTATATTTGAACAATCAGTTATAAAATATACACATTATATTGTTGTGCTATTTTTCACCTTTGATGGTGGGTTTGTTATATATTTCCAACGTGCATTTGAGACATTAAAAGTTAAAATTATGAAAGCAATTATGGTAGTGGGAACAACATCCCACGCAGGTAAATCACTGGTAACCGCAGCTATTTGTCGGATTTTAGCACGACGAGGTTGGCGGGTGGCTCCCTTTAAAGGTCAAAATATGGCTTTAAATGCTTATGTGACTCCTAATGGTGGAGAAATAGGCTATGCACAAGCGGTACAAGCTTGGGCAGCTGGAGTGTTACCTTGGGTAGAAATGAACCCAATTTTACTCAAACCCCAAGGTGATATGACTTCCCAGGTAATTATTAAGGGTAGACCAGTGGGTAAAGTTAGTGCCGCAGATTACTACGAACAGTATTTTGATTTGGGGTGGAAAGCAATTGAAGAGTCTTTAAACCACCTGGGAACAGAATTTGATGTTTTGGTTTGCGAAGGTGCGGGAAGTCCTGCGGAAATTAACCTCAAACATCGCGATTTAACTAATATGCGGGTAGCTAAACACTTGAATGCCCCAACTATGTTAGTAGTAGATATTGACCGGGGTGGTGCTTTTGCCCATGTGGTGGGAACCTTAGAATTATTGGAACCAGAAGAACGGGCTTTGATTCGCGGTATTATAATTAATAAGTTTCGCGGACAGCGTTCGCTATTAGAACCGGGTATCACATGGTTAGAAAAACGGACTGGTATTCCTGTTGTCGGTGTGATTCCTTACTTAAATAAACTGTTTCCAGCGGAAGACTCCCTAGATTTGTTGGAGAGAAATTCTCATAAAAAAAATAGCGAACTCAATATTGCTGTGATTCGCTTACCTAGAATTGCCAATTTCACTGACTTTGACCCCCTAGAAGCAGAACCCACAGTTTCAGTAAAATACTTAAGCCCGAAGCAAGATTTGGGACGTCCAGATGCAGTAATTATACCGGGAACTAAAACTACTATCCCTGACTTGCTATTGTTGCAAAAAACTGGCATGGCAGAAGCAATTCAAAATTATGCCGCTGCTGGAGGTACGGTGTTGGGTATTTGCGGTGGTTACCAAATCATGGGTCAAATAATCGCCGACACCGAAGGTATCGAAGGACATGCAGGCAGATATGAAGGGTTAAAACTGTTCCCCTTAAAAACCGTGATTACAGGACAAAAAATAGCCCGTCAGCGTCAAGTAACCTCAAACTATCCCCAAGTGGGTTTACCAGTAAATGGGTTTGAAATTCACCAAGGGCGATCGCGGGTAGAAATGGCTGCATTGGAGTCCGAATCTTACCGACCCCTATTTGATGATGCTAACTTAGGATTAGTAGATAACTGTGAATCCGTGTGGGGTACGTACCTCCATGGTATTTTTGACAACGGTCCTTGGCGTCGTGCCTGGTTAAATCGTCTACGTCAACAGCGGGGTTTGCACTCCCTACCTACTGGTGTTGCCAACTTCCGAGAACAGCGAGAGAAGCTTTTAGACTCCCTTGCAGTTGAAGTAGAACGTCATATAGATTTAACTCCGTTTTTATCATAATTAAATTGGAAATCATGACTATTTGTGTTTGTTTTTTACCAGATAATGTGACAGTGGATGCCGAAGTGGGAGAATCACTGTTAGATGTAGCGGATCGCGCAGGGGTGTCAATCCCCACTGGTTGTCTGATGGGTTCTTGTCACGCTTGCACTGTGGAATTAGAAGATGGAGAAGTTATTCGCGCTTGTATTTCGGCAGTACCCCCAGAATCCCAAAAGTTAACCATCAATCTGTTTAGCGATCCTACATGGTAAATAATCGTAAAAATGGGCGAAATATGCTGACTTGGGAGGGGTGAATGGGTAATATAGTGGGGATTGATTTGGGTACAACAAATTCTGTTGCTGCGTTTAAATTTGCCGAAATCGAGGTGGTGGTGGCTGATGATAATACACCACCCGATCGCAAATTGACGCGCTCTGTAGTGGCTTGGGCTAAAGATAAACTAGTAGTAGGTCAACAGGCTTATAATCAACTACGGGCTGAACCAGAAAACACCATTGTCTCGATTAAACGTTTGATGGGACGTGGGTTTTCCGATCCAGAAGTGCAAGAACAATTGTCCCGCTTGAGTTATAAAATTACCCAGACTACCCACGGTACTGAGAATAGCCTCGCTGTTTGGCTAGGAAATCAGGAATACCAACCAGAAGATATATCCGCCGAAATTTTGGGCAAAGTTGTCCAAAATGCCCAGGCTTTCCAAGAGAAAAAAGGACAAAGAAGTGTTATTAATGAAGCAGTAATCACGATTCCTGCTTACTTTAACGATAAGCAAAGACACGCAACCCGCACAGCAGCATTGAGGTCTGGTTTAAATCCCCGGGAACTACTCCCTGAACCCACCGCTGCCGCAATTTCCTATGGGTTTACACCAGACGATGACGGTGATGTGAAAACGATTCTGGTGTACGATTTTGGTGGAGGTACTTTTGATAGCTGTTTGTTGACCACTAGTGGGAATCAATTTATTGAACTAGGTAAAGCTGGTAACCTCTGGTTGGGAGGGGATGATATTGACCAACAGATTATTCAGTTTGTCAAAGCACAGGTGGCAGAAACAGAAAGTCTGGAAGATGTGGATGCTTTAATTGCCCAGATGCCTACTTTTCAAAGAATGCGGTTTCTAGCAGATTTGAAAATTACGGTGGAATGGGCAAAAATCGCCTTAACTAATACCCCTTCTGTGCATATTATTCCCCCAACACCCCTACTCAATGATTTGGGAATGCCCATCTTGATTGATGTGGAATTAACCCGAGAAAAGTTTGAGGAATTGATTTTACCTCTGGTAGAGTCCACTATCCCTATTTGCCATGATGCAATTCGTTATTCAGAATATACAACGGATTTAGTAGATATGGTGCTAATGGTTGGTGGTTCCTCACAGATTCCCTTAGTGCAGCAGAAGTTAAAAGAGGCTTTTGGGGAAGATAGGGTTGTGGTTCATCCCCGTCCCATGTACGCAGTCGCAGAGGGAGCAGCGATTGTCGCAGCAGGATTGACAGAGAATGTAGGTACGGTATCCCGGGACTATTATATTCAATTAGTGGATGGACCATACAAAGTTATTAGTCGTGGAGAAGTTCTTCCCTTTGCTACAGCACAGACGTTTAAAACAGTGGTGGATGGACAACGACTGATTTGTTTGGATTTCTTGAATTATGATAGCGAAGGCAATCAGATGGAGCCAATTGGGAAAATGTGGCTACCACTTTACCAACGTTATCCCCAAGGAACGGAGATTTTGGTAACTCTGGAACTTGATGAATATATGGGGGATTTACAAATCACTGCTGTGTTGAAAAATGACCCCTCTGTGAAAGTCAGCAGCTTGTTGTCTCGGGGTGGTAGCGATGAAAAAATCAACGATGATGTAGATAAAATTATTCAAGATATTAATAACAGAGGATTTTCTCCAGATACTATTGAAAAATTTAGTCAGCAAGTAATGGGGGTAATTCAAGTCAGCAATCAAATTGTTGACCCCACAACCAAAAAAGAACGGGAAGATTTACGCCAACAAGCTGTGCAAAAATATGAAGAGTTAAAAAAATATATCTCTGAAGACCGGAGTACAGCCTCTTTTTGGGCATATGAATGTGATTTTGTCCTCAATAATTATGGGTTTTTAATCCCTGCTAGTCAACAGGAAAGGTTGCGTAATATTGCTGTGCAACTTAGAGATGCAATTTTTAGGAATAACATCTCAGCCATGCAAATGGGTGTGGAACAAGCAGTCAGAGAAATGGATTTGCTTGCCAATGAAATCAAAAACATTCAACTGTGTCGAGAAGCCATCTACAGAGCAAATCTGACTTCCCCCATGCAAGCAGCAACCATGAATGATAAAAAAGATTCCATGGTTAGTGCACTGCAGCGTGGAGAGACTCAACAAGCAAACCAGATTTGGTTGGAACTGCAACCAGAAATTCAATACTGGTTGTATCAGAAACCAGAAACAGCAACGATTCAGACGGAGTTAAGCAAATGATTCTCAAGCTAACCTGTCCAGTGTGCGATCGCCCCAATATTGAAGGTAACATTTGCCCCAATTGCGAAACAGACCTCTTATCATTGCGAATGCTGGGAGAATTACCCAGTTATCACCCTCGAATTTCATTCTGGTTAATGGTTGCCATCGCTGTGGTGTTTCTGTTCCTAGGGATTAGTTTAGGAATTGTTTTGGATGTATTCTGGCTCAAACAACCACACCCAGCAATTATGGCACTGTAAGCACAAATATAGAAAATCGTCAACTATCCTCCTAGGTAAAGTTGCCCATGAAAACTGCTATCAACTGGATTAACACCCTCAGCCGTACTATCTTCAGAGTAGGAATTATTGACCTATGTCGCAAGGCTCAATCTTCTAGGTTAGCAGTTCAAGAAGCTGAGACTTTGGCTAGCAATCATGAGTACATGGATGCACTTTATCTAGGAGAAGGAATTATTGATCGCTGGTATCCTAGTGATACGATGATAGAAAGGCAATTCCGTCGTTGGTTTATGAGTGGTCTGCTTGATCGTATTAGCCAGCAATTGGGGGACTGGGAATCTCAGGCTCAAAACCAATATGATGCAGCTGAACAACGAGGTCATTGGCTAGCAACAGAGGGACGATTTGCAGAAGCACTGATGCTGTTAGAACCAGTTAATCAGAAATTTTACAACCCCAAAGGTCAAGAATTTCTCGATAAATTGCGTCAAATAATTGCAGGTAGAAATTCCTTTCAATTGGCTGTACTAGCAGAGCAAGGGGGGGATTTTGCGGTTGCGAGGAATCATTATGAAAATGCGACTACCCTATCACCAGAATGGGCTATGGAATGTCGCATACGCTTGGGTATAATTGCCATTAAAACTCAAAATTGGGCAGCAGCTATTGACCGGGTAGCAGGAATCAACAATCAACAAGCAGCATATATCAGAGCGGTTGCTTACACCCAACAAAGAAACTATGAACTAGCCCAGTCAGAGTGGGATTTTCTGGCTGATGGAGAACTTCTTCCCCAGGAGTATCTCCAGCAAATTGATCAAAACTCTCGCAACTTTGCCAAGGAAAGAATTCAGCAATTGGTTGATGCTGGAAATTTCCCAGAGGCTAAATTAGCAAGTGAGGAATTTCTGCAACAATTTGGTGATGATACTTTAGTACAAGCAAATTTGACTAACCACATTCTACCTCATCTCCAAGTTAACAACCTTTATGAGGAACAGTGGTTAGAGCAGATGGACATCACCAGTTTACATAATTGGGCATTAGGAGCTTACCATAAAGCTTTAGCCAATTCTAGCCCAACAGAAGAATTAATTGTTGCTTGGTCTACCGCTCTGGCGAATCTACATCTCAATCCCCGCCTTCAAACTGTACCATGGCTGGGGGATAAATCCATAGATTTGGCTGAAGTTTACATACAACTAAAGCAACGGCTAGAAAATTTGGTGAATGATTTTGATGCAGGTGATGGGGAAGAACATCAGCGATTGCAAGAATTATATCGCCTAGAGGTACTAGCCTTAGATTTGATGGGTAGTCCTCCCACCTCAGGTTTGCGAGTAAGGGGCTTGTTTTTAACCCCTGGATGTTATTGGCGTTATCGTCATAACTTGGCAGTTCCTGCCTTTCCTAGTAAGCTCTGGGGAACTTTATATACTGATTGGTGGCAAGCCATAGTAGCTTTTGAAAAAAATGGAGATATTTTAAAGGCTATGCGACTCGAACCTCAGCGGCAACCATCATCTGCTGCGGAGGAATTCGCCCATAACTTTTTATCCTACCATCAAGGCTGTTACTATCTGCAGATTACACCGGGAGGTTATCCCCGTTGGCGTTCAGCAGTAGACCACCTCAAACAAGCACAGTCAGAAATTAGGGCTTCAGTTCAATGGTCTGCCGAAATAGACCGACTCTGTCAACAACATTATCAAGCTTTGTGGGATGAGAGCGATCGCCGTGAATTTACCCAATTTTGGTACGAACTTGTAGGTAGTCAAACCGCTAGGAATTATATGAATTCATGAGGAGGTCAAAAATCCATGGAAATAAATCCCTACGATGTCCTAGAAATTTCTGCAGATGCTACCAATAAGGATATTTCTAAAGCTTTCGCCATGGCAATGAAACGGCGCAAATATCCTCCAGAGGAAATAGCAAAAGCCCGCAGAAGTTTGATGAACCCCCAAGAGCGGATCTTAGCCGACTATTTACGTCCCATTGTACCAGAAATTGCCGAGTTTCAACGTCAGGAATTTGCAAACAGGGAAGTATTAGCAGATACCATTGACTTATTGCCAGAATTTGATGGATTAGAGGGGGCGATCGCTCACGAGAATGAAGTCACGGAAGTAGACCGGAGGATAGGATTAAGTTTAATCGATTTTTTCAAGCAATAAAATGGCTCAAAAATCTCCAATATTCCAATTAAGTGCACAACAGAGGCAACTACTGCAACAGACCATTAGCACCCTTTTAAAAGAAAAAGTTGTTCTTCAACAAGCTGTACGAGAACAGCAGGAAACCGCAGCTGCTGAAGCTGAAGAATTGTTCTTGGAAATCCTAGAAATTTTAGATTCCCTAGAGTTTCTAGTCAAATATCTGAACAACAATTCGCACTCGGTTCCTCAATCCTGGAGTTCTTTACCCAAGTCTCTTGCCACCCTGGAGAAAAAACTCCTGGGAATCATGGCAAGACGACAAGTTAATTGTATAGACTTCCAGGGAACCCAGCCAGATTTTACTATGTGCAGGGTTGTAGACAAAGAAGTCCGCAATGACATGGAAAACCAGACAATTACCCAGGTTGTCCGTAGGGGGTTTCGCTGGGGTGATAAGTTACTTAGACCAGTGGAAGTAATCGTATCTAAAACTGATTGACACTCCCACCCATTAAAAGTCTCACCCAGATTTGTGGTTTAAGGCATAATCCCGAAACCTGTCCATATCGGCTTGGATAGTTGATTCTACTATCCTTCCCAAAAATAAATTATCCATGATTTTACCGAGAATTCCAGGAATGGCATAGGCAACGCTAAGTTTAACAATGCTACTATTGTGGCGATCGTAAAAACGAATTGCTCCCTTATTAGGTAAGCCATCAATGGATTGCCATTGGATAATTTGATTGGGGATAACCTTGAGAATTTGAGATTTCCAAGTAAATTCAAAAGCACCACTCTTGAGTGTCCACAGGGACATTTCGGGATTATCTTCTGGTATTTTTACCGAATCAATCCACTTCATCCAGTGGGGCATTTTTTCCAAGTCAGACCAAAGATTCCAGATAAAATCTATGGGGGCTTCTACTTCAACCTGTACCGTATGTTCTAGCCAATCAGACATGTGATTTTAGATTTTAGATTTTAGATTCACCAATTACCTAAACACCTATTTTCAACAATTAAAAATTAAAAATTAAAAATTGGTAATTCCTAACTTTTAACTGTTAACTCTTAGAGGATGTTTGTCAACTCTAAAAGCTTACTTAAAACCTCTGTGGGTAAACCTCTCTCCTACTAGTCCAGAGGGTTTCTCCCAGAGGTTTTAATGTTAATAAGAATACTTTTCAAACATCCTCTTAACTCTTAACTTTTAACTCATAACTCCTAACTATTAACTTCTAACTCCTATTTTTTTATATTCTCCAAAATAACCTTTGCTGCCCGTCTCCCGGAAATTGTTGCCCCTTCCATACTATCAATGTAGTCTTGTTGAGTATAGCTACCTGCAAGGAAGAAATTAGGTACAGGAGTTTGTTGACGAGGACGATAAATATCCATTCCTGGTGCTTCCCGGTATAAAGACTGAGCCAGTTTAACTACACTATACCAGGTCATATTCAGTTCCTTTGATGAGGGGAATAGCTCATGTACTTGTTTGAGGACATGTTGAGCAATTTCTTCATTACTTTGTTTAATAAACGGATCTCCCGGTGTCAGTACCAATTGCAATAGAGAACCTTGCCCTTCTCGGTAATAATCCCCAGGACTAGTTAAAGCCAAATCTGCAAAACATGAAAAGTCAGCATCAGGAGTATACAGTAAATTATCCAACCCCGCAGGATGATCTAATTGTTGGCGCTTTTGGGAGTCTTGGAGTTCTGTTACCCAGCCATCAAACCGCAATTGTACTGTGGCTACAGGCACCGCATCCAGCTTATATATATTGTCAAATTCCGACCACTTGCGCCATTCCTGGGGCAATAGACGCTGAATTCCCGGGACATCACAGGCTGCAACGTAGGCATCAGCGGTAATAGTTTCTTCTATATCCCCATTTGCCACCACAATTCCCGTAACCTGGGTTTGTTCCCCTTGCTGATTAAATTGTATTTCCCGTACTCGTCGACGGGTGTAAACTTGTGTACCCCTTGCTTCTAAGTATTTTAAGATTGGCTGATGCAGGTATTCATCAGGGGAACCTTCCAACATCCGTAGAACAGAAGCTTCAGTTCTAGCTGCAAATAACTGGAAAATTGTTAACATACAGCGGGCAGACATGTTTTCGCAATCGATAAAGCCTAAAGCATAAGCAATGGGGTTCCACATCCGCTTAATACTGCCATTATTACCCCCATGACTGCGGAACCAATCAGCAAAGCTAATTTGATCCAAGTCCCGGATAGTTTTCATTGCCCCATCAAAGTCCACCAAGCCACGCACCACGGGACTAGTAGCCAAAGCTAGGGCATTTTGGATTTTATCTGGTAATGACAGTTGGGAGGTAGTAAAAAATGCCTTTAAACCATTAAAAGGGGCACCCGTGAAGAAACGAAAATCTAAAGCACCAGTCCGTCCACCCTGATTGATAAAGGTGTGGGTGTGTTCCTTCAGACGTAAATTATCTAACGCACCTACCTTTTTCATTAACTCAAATAATTGGTAGTAGCAACCAAAAAATACATGCAACCCCATTTCAATGTGGTTGCCCTCGTTATCTACCCAACTGCTAACTTTACCACCTACAAACGGACGGGACTCGAAAATCTGGACTTCACAGCCAGCATCAGCTAAATCCACAGCAGTTGCTAGCCCAGATAATCCCGCACCTACAATTGCAACCCGCATTCCGTCTTTCCTTATCAGTTTTCTTTACAAATTGTAACTGGGTTGGTGTCGGAATTTGCCAATCATATTCAGTTTCAGTTCTAGGTTGGGATTCTAAAGTTATACACAGAAATTTGGCGTTGCATAATTGAAGTATGAATCTGGCTGTTCCAGAAGTTGCACTGCCAATCTCTACAAGAGTTTGGACATAACGCAACATTGTGCATCATACATGGATATGGCTAACGCCAAGCTGCGCTAACAGCAATGCCAGAAATTTTGCCTCCATTGTTAGTTTTCTATTTCCCTACCGTTTAAATCACTAGTGTCTTTAGATACTGGTAAGCCGCGAATTAATTCCCGAATTACATCAGTAGCTGGTCTACCTGTTTGTTGACAATATTTTTCTAGTTTGTCAGCTTCCTGTGCGGCTAGATTCACAGTGATACGTTTTACAGCCCATTTTTTATTTGTCATTGTAGTTTGTTATTTGTTGTGTATTTAGATGACTATCCAATTGTCGGTTGTGGATCAAAGATAAAAATTATCAGTTTTTTACTGTGACTCTGTTCTTTTTTTGTGAATAGACTTATAACTTCATGGTTAATCAAAAATGAAATCTATTAAATCTGATTCATGTACCAATAGAACTATAAAAAGGAAGATCAATTGATTTAGATTGTGACAGACAAAATAGATCACACTCATTATTCACACAAAAATACTTAGTAGCAGGGATGCTAAATTATGAAAGTAAGATTATATGATCATTCAGGTGGTTTCTGTCAACAAAATAAAGATTTGCAAAATTCTTCGGGATTTAATTTCAAAGAATTGTCTGTTCAAAGCAACCTCAAGTAGATTATCTGGAGATATTAGTTGCAGCAACAATTAAAACTGGGTTGGTGAATAACCTGTTATTGTTAGCTATCTAAAACTTCCCAAGTAGCTGCAATATATAAGGTCTCTCATGTATAAGAGGCTATTTATTGCACTATATTTTCCTTGTAATATCAAGTTATATAGCTTTGAGATATACATGTTGGTCTAAATGTCTGTCAACTGCTATTTTTCATAAATTTTGGGTTTTTAATTTCCGCAATTCACAGCACTAGGACAGAAGTTTTTAGATTGTTCACTAATTCAAATTAGAAAAGCCTGTACATACCATTATTCTATTTTGAATCTTGAATATTTTAATTTCATTTTGCCTAATTGAAAATATCCAATTTGGTGATGACAAATATTCATTAAGAAATCGATTAAAAATCAATCCAGATTATTTTTTTCTGCCTTATTTGCAGAAAAAATGGATGAGAATCAATGATAATTGAGAAAATCGCCATTTCTGATTATTTAAATTCATTTATAAACATGGTCTGATTGTTTCACTGATTTTTCTCCATAGTTGCTATTTATTGTTTAATAGCCAAAATTGAATTAACATTTTTATATTCACTTCCACTATAATTAAGTTGTTCGGAAAAATTTATGTTTTAATTATACCGATTCTTAAACATAAACCAATCATTTTTCTTCAAAGAATATATAATAAATCTTTGAATTTTTTGTAAAATAAAACTTCAGAAAATTTTACAAATATAAAAACTTAATTTAATGCTTAGTATTGTAAACAATCAAACATATAAGTCCCCAGTCTAACATCTTGTATCTCCTCAATAAGGGGACGGTGGGCAATAGGTAGGTTAGGAAACAATAAGCTTTTTAGCCTATGATTTTCTCAATAAAATGGTGGTGGAAGATATAAACAACCGTCGAACTTGATTAGGGTGCTATATTTTACCCGTGCATAAAAAATTACGGATTTGAAGTTCTGCATTCAAAGCAGTCTACAAGACATTGGGAACATCCCATTTTCTCAAAAATTCCCAACCCCTGTAGGGGCAGGGTTTCCCTGCCCTTACTCTGGGTTTCCCTGCCCTTACTCTGGGTTATCCTGCCCTTACTCTGGGTTTCCCTGCCCTTACTCTGGGTTATCCTGCCCTTACTCTGGGTTTCCCTGCCCTTACTCTGGGTTTCCCTGCCCTTACTCTGGGTTTCCCTGCCCTTACTCTGGGTTATCCTGCCCTTACTCTGGCTTTCCCTACCCTTACTCTGGGTTTCCCTACCCTTACTCTGGGTTTTCCTAATGCTATAGTTCTGCATTAGACATCTGGTGAAAAAGAATGTTCCAGACGTAAAATTTTACGTCTGGAACAAGGGTTGTAGCTGACCCATATTTAATTTTCACGTCTAGGTCTATTGAAAGCAGTCTCAAAGACATTGGGAGCATCCCATTTTCTCAAAAATTACCAACGCATGTAGGGCAGGGTTTCCCTGCCCCTACTCTGGATTATCCTGCCCTTACTCTGGGTTTTCCTACCTTATTATGGGTTATGCTAATGCTATAGTTCTGCATTGAAAGCAGTCTAAAAGACATTGAGAGCATCCCATTTTCTCAAAAATTCCCAACCCATGTAGGGCAGGGAAACCCTGCCCCTACTCTGAGTAATCCTGCCCTTACTCTGGGTTTTCCTACCTTATTATGGGTTATGCTAATGCTATAGTTCTACATTGAAAGCAGTCTAAAAGACATTGAGAGCATCCCATTTTCTCAAAAATTCCCAACGCATGTAGGGCAGGGAAACCCTGCCCCTACTCTGGGTAATCCTGCCCTTACTCTGGGTTTTCCTACCTTATTATGGGTTATGCCAATGCTATAGTTCTGCATTGAAAGCAGTCTAAAAGACATTGAGAGCATCCCATTTTCTCAAAAATTACCAACGCATGTAGGGCAGGGAAACCCTGCCCCTACTCTGGGTAATCCTGCCCCTTTCATTGTTCAAATTGCAGTTGGGGCATCAGTTGCAGGGTGCCGAGTCCTAAATCCTTTGGTGAAAGCGATCGCGTTTCAAACAAAGCCATCATATCCCGCAGTTGGGGGTTACCACGGGAAGCACCAGCGAATCCCCTGGCAATAATTAAGCCACAGTAGCCGTGAGTATTGTGACAGCGCTGCTTCCATTTTTTACGGGCTTCAATATGAACTGGATCGTCATCAGCAAATTCCCCAAACAGGAACAATTCGTCATTGTGAGTTTGTAGTAAACCCAAATCGTAGCGATCGCCAGCAAAAGGATCTGTGCCTGGATTAAAGCAAATCCCTTTTAGTCCCCCAGCTTGTTCGAGATTTTCAATGACTTTCTTTGCCTTGGGTCGGGAAGTTTGAATTAAAATCACAGGTAAGCCGTCACCAGCTTGGGTAATCTCTCCTATTGGTTGATATTTAACTTGCTGACGTAGGTGCTCTAACATTTCCCAAGATATCACTCCCAAGCTCAGGAAAGAGTCCTCAGGAATCAAATCATCCCGCAAGGAAGAAAACATCGGTGAATCTTCAAATTCGAGTTGATCCTCATCCTCAAAATCTGACATTTCCTCTAACTCTGCTGCCAATTTTGGCATAGTAGAGACCTTAACTGTGAGTGATTTACTTTCTTGATATGATTGCGGTAAAGAAATACGATAGCGATTACTGAGGCTGGGGAAGGGGTGATCGCAAAGAGAACGGCGTTGATCCCGAAAAAAACGTTGTAAGGCTGATAAAGCAACAAAGACTACCAATGCTTCTTCATCATACAAAACCGAACGCAGTCCTTCCAGGGGATGAATATTGCCGAAAGTGGGGTGGATTTCCTCTGGGGGTAACTCAGCTAAATCGTCAAATTCATTATAATTTTCATCATTGTTGATGTCAGCACCCTCAAAAGTGAGAAACAAACAATCTTGCTTGAGAAAAGCCTCTTCTAAATTTTCTTGTGATTCCTCTTCTCTTAAAACAGTGGCACGAAAACGCTTGAGGGATTCTTCAGAACGATACAACAAAACCCCATACTCGATCCCTAGCATTCCCATTACCGAAGCGTAGAGTGTTTCTACATCCCACTTATTAATCTCAATTGATATAATTTGTTGTTCTTCTAAAAATTCCCAAGGAGCTGCCTTCCAAATGGCAAAAGCCCCCTCTTGTAAAGCCTGGGCATATTCTGGCGGTAAATCTGGGACTTGTTGATGGAGAATTTCGGCAAAAGAGCGAAATAGTTCATCAATTAAAGGTAATTCCGGTACGTAGTCAATGGCAATATCCAAATCTTGCAGTACCCCCCGCAAATAGAATTGAATCTCCCTATCTCTAACCACGATTTTTTGGGGACGAGCTGGTTTTGCAGGACTGTGGGGACTCTCCATCGCTCGCATTAAAGTACGGACAATCGCTTCTGGACCAGAGTTGATGGGTACAACATCCATCCCTCGCACAATTCCTTGGGAGCCATCTACCCAAAGAATACATTCCCCCTTGGTGTCTGAATCTGGATGCTGGTTTTGCAATGATGACAACGGACGGCGATCGCCCTCCCATATGGAAGGAATTTGGGTTAATTTCTTCAGCCGACGACTGGTAGAGCGATTAAAACTTGTCATAAAATTTCTTTTTTTAGAAGCAATCTGCACGTATGGTTCAAGATCAGCCCAGGAGCAAAATCCCCAAGGCTGGTGGCGAACAGTAGTTGCGACTGGTAGTTACCACAGAGCAAGAACTGCAAAAATACCAAATCTCCTTTCCACACTGAGTCTCTCAATTCTAGAATAAAAAGCTTTGGGTACTATTAAACAAAGTATTTACAATTTGCCAATTTATGGCATTAACATCGCTAGAATAAATAAAAAACTATCAAAGTAACCACCGGAGCAAAGCAAAGAGTTTGCGAATCCCGGCTTCTTCCCTATAATAGGAGTTTAACCAGCAGATGACACAAGCAACTCAATCTCAACAAAAAGGAATTTTACTCAGCGCAGCAGCCCTGCAACAGGTAAAATCACTGCAAGAAAAGCAAGGAAAAGACCTCTGCTTACGGGTAGGAGTGCGTCAAGGTGGCTGTTCCGGGATGTCTTACATGATGGATTTTGAAGATCCCAGTAAGATTACCCCTGAAGATCAAGTTTTTGATTATGACGGCTTTAAAATCGTTTGCGATCGTAAAAGTCTATTATACCTCTATGGCTTAATGCTTGATTACAGTGATGCTATGATTGGCGGTGGTTTCCAATTTACTAACCCCAATGCTAGCCAAACTTGCGGTTGCGGCAAGTCATTTGGAGTCTAATATTAGTAAATGGTAAATGGTAAATCTTTAGACATCTGGTGGAAAAGAATGTTCCAGACGTAAAATTTTACGTCTGGAACAAGGGTTGTAGCTGACCCATATTTAATTTTCACGTCTAGGTCTTTTAAGCTATTACCAATTACCAATGATAAATGACTAATGACCAATGACCAATGACTGATACTGTTGAATCTCTATTTGATACAGGCTTAGAACGCTATAAAGCCGGAGAACCTGTAGCTGATTTAATCCCCGTATTTAAACAAGTGTGCGATCGCGCTCCCAAAAGCAGTGCTGCTTGGACTTGTTTGGCTTGGTTATATTTACTTGACAATAAAGCTAGTTTAGCTTCTAAAGCCGCACAAAAGGCAGTCAAGTTAAATCCCCAAGATCCCCAAGCAAGAATTAACCTCGCTGTCGCTATGCTGGAAACTGGACAAAAGGGACTGCGGGAACATGTAGAATTTGCCAGCCAGTTAATATTTGTTAACCAAGAATGGGAACAGGAAATTAAAAATAGTATCGCAGATGGATTAAATCGCAAACCTGATTGGCAAAGCTTACTCAAAGTCAAAAAATGGATTTTTGAGGAATAATAAATTGATAATTGGTAATGGGTAATTGGGAATTGCTGTTATCCATTTACCATTTACTATTTACCATTTCAACCATGAAAGATAAATTTCTCAACTTCCTCAACTTGGTTTTGGTAGCCGATGTATTTCTGGTTTTGTTCGGCTTTGGCTGGTTTGCGATCGCAGTTGCTGGTGAAAGTGCAGGAGTTCCCCTAGGCTTGGATTTATGGCACCAACTCTGGCAACCTGTTTTTAACCCCGCTATTGGTATTTTAATGGCTGGTGCCATCCTTAGCGGTGCGATCAATTGGATTTCTCGGAAATTCTCCAAGACGCAGAATACCTAAATCAACCACGTCTATTTTTGTTCCCTGTTAAGAGTTCCCTGAGGAGCATCCCAATTTTTGGAAAACACCCAAACCCTAGAAGGGTAGGCAGGCAAGCGTCCGTGTACCGATACCCTTCTAGGGTATTGCAAAAAAATGGGATGCTCCTGTTCCCTGCTAAGAGTTCCCTGTTAAGAGTTCCCTTATTTCAGTATTTCTGCCAATGCAGATTGCAAATTGGGATACTGGTAATTAAACCCAGTTTCTAAGGTGCGCTTGGGTAAGACTTGTTGTCCTTCTAACACCACAACCGAGCCATCCCCTAAAAGAGCTTCAATGGCAAAGCTAGGGACGGGCAACCAAGAAGGGCGATTCATCACCCCTCCCATGGTATTGGAGAGTTCTTGCATACGCACGGGGTTAGGCGCAGTAGCATTATACACTCCTGACATTTCAGACAAGCTTAAGGCTTGCAGTATCAAATTTATCAAGTCTTCTCTGTGAATCCACGAAAACCACTGGCGACCATTGCCAATGGGACCACCAGCGAAGAGTTTGAAGGGAGTAATCATTTTTGCCAATGCGCCTCCGTTACCGAGGACGATGCCAAAGCGGAGGATGACTAATCTGACACCAGTATTTGTAACTTTTTGTGCTTCTGCTTCCCAAGCTTGGCATACTTGTGCTAAAAAATCGTTACTTGGGGGGCTATTTTCATCAAAGGTAGCGGTTTCGCTGGTGCCATAATAGCCAATTGCAGAAGCATTGACCAACACATTGGGCTTGGGATCAGCCTGTGCGATGGCTTCTACTACTTTTCGTGTACCTAATTGACGACTGTTAAGAATTTCTTGCTTGCGTTCTGATGTCCAACGTCCTTCGCCAATCGGTTCTCCTGCAAGATTAACTACCCCATCACAACCAGAAATTGCACCTTGCCAAACACCGGATACTGTCGGTGTATAGTTGACAATTTCTATATTGGGAAAAGCACTTGTGGGAAAAACCTTGCGAGCATGGCTGGTATTACGGGTTAATACCAGCACTGTGTCCTTTTGTTTCTGGAGTCTTTCTACCAGACGAGTGCCAATAAATCCTGTTGCTCCAGTTATTGCTACTTTCATTTATACCTCAAACCCATAGGAGACACCCTGTAGTCATTCAAACATACATACAAGAAGTTGCATCAGGTTGAAAGACAAAGAAACTTGTTATTTTTCCTTGTTTTTTTCCAATGATTGCAAAAAACCATTTTACCAGGAAAATTCAATGGTCAAAACCTTCTGAGTGAGGCAATTAAAAGTATCCAGGCTATGCAAACTCATGGTTTGGCGATATTAGTCTCCTCAAGATTAAACAGAGTTCAAAACCTCGAAATTTTCTCCTTCTCTAAGGGTTTAAGGTTTTTTACTTAAGTAAAGACAAGTTGGATAAAATCAGCACCAAATCATACCCCCTTTACTTGGTCTTTAGTCTTCAAACTCGTCGTTCATTGCTGGATTAATTAGGGTAATATCATACTCACTAATGTCAGTATAAATACTGGGTAAACTATCCTCCTTTAACACGTAATAAACAGCACGTACTTGGGGTCCAAAGACGATTTCATCCTCATTTTTAAGGTCATGGGTGGCGACTTTGCGACCATTAATCATCAAACCATTGGCACTTACCTTGCCTTTGCCATCTCCGTCTACAATCTGATAATAATACTTGTGTTGATTATCTTGCTGTGATCGCTTGACTAATGTAGCATGACGACGGGAAACAAATTGCGATATTAAGCGGATATTGCAATTTCGGTCTCTACCAATGGAATACAGGGAATTTTCTAGAATCAATTCTTTTCTTCCTTGATCGTCTTCTATGATTAGTAGATGACTTTCATTGGTTTGTACTGCCATTGATAAATCGTTGCTACAATCGTTGGAATTGTCACTAATCAAGATTTGTTGGATATTTTGACCTGCCATTGTCTACACCAAAATCTGTGGAATTTTTCTGAACAAAGATGCATTAAAATTGCCCAGATGAATCTGTGGACATATTTAAACTTCACTTAAGTAAGGATCTGATGGGTAATTGGTAATCCAATTCCTGTTTTTACGATCCTCATAAGTCAAGTTTATTTCTACTCACCTATGCATTGACTACAGTAAAACTACACCATTCTGCATTTAACAAGACAGAAGGTAGATGAGCCACTCTGTATCTACCCCGATAGTAGCAGTGCGGCAGAATAATTCCTATTCTTCACTTATTTTCTCATCAACTCTACTGTATGCAGTTGATGACGATTATATAAAATGGCATTGACTACGGATTTAGTTTAACCTGAGATTTGTGCTGGTAAATATTACCCCTGAAGAAAGATTGATCAACCAAAAATTATTTTTGAGTCCGGTTGATTAGCCACTTATTATTGGGTGAGTTTTGATATTTTGTAGATGACGAATTTATTACCCATTAAGTCTTTAAGCATTTTTAACACTTTATCAAAATTTTACCACTATTTTAGCGGACATGAACAAAATAATTGGGGTTTGTGTTCAATACGTAGTACTTTGTCCCATTAATTTTTAGGGGTTGTGGCACAGGCATCCTGCCTGTGCAGTAGTCAGGCAAGGATGCCTGACCCACAAGTTATTATTTTTACGAACAAAATTAATGGGACAGAACACTAGTGCTTTGTCCCATTAATTTTGTCAGTTTGTCTGAATCCTGAATGCTATATAAATTAAGGGTTTTAACGATATAAAAACCCAAGAGAACTAATGGGACAGACCACTAGGGGTGAGGGTAGAAACCGGGTTTGTTTTTGAAGAATTAGGAAAATTTGGGTATTTTAAGTAGACAAACCCGGTTTCTTTGGAGAGTTTACCTCAACAAACTCAGTTTCTAAGGAAAGCGTCGCAATAACAATGAGTTACTAACTACACTCACAGAACTAAAAGCCATTAATGCAGCAGCACCACCTGGGGTAAGGACAAAACCCAGGCTAGGTAATAGTACTCCCGCAGCTAAGGGAATACCTACAGTATTATACACAAATGCCCAGAATAAATTCTGACGGATTTTGTTGAAGGTGGCGCGACTGAGTTGAATAGATTGGGCTACATCAGTTAAACGATTCCGCATTAAGACAATTTCAGCGGTTTCCATTGCTACTTCTGTGCCGGAGTGTAAAGCAATTCCCACATTAGCTTGAGATAAAGCCGGTGCATCGTTAATGCCGTCCCCTACCATGGCAATAGTAGCTTGCTGTTGCTGTAATTCTTGAATCACAGCGGCTTTCTTGGCTGGAGGAACACCCGCCATAATATCAGTGTTATCGAGTCCTAGTTCTTTGGCGATCGCATTTACTGCTTCTGGGCGATCGCCAGAGATTACCATTACCCGTAAACCCATCTGGCGTAATTGTTCTACTGTAGCCTTTGCATCGTCTCTGAGGGTATCTCTAACGGCAATGATTCCGGCTAGTTGTTCCTCAACCGCTACCCCAACGACGGTTTTTCCTGCTGTTGCCAGGGTTGCTGCCTGTTGCTGTACATCTTCGCTGATGAGGATACCGTGCCATTGTAGCCACTCCCAGTTACCCAATAGTACTAAATCACCATTTACCCTGGCAGACACCCCTAAACCGGCTTCTGTGCGGAAATCTACCCCTATCGGAATAGATAACTGTTGCCGTTGTGCTTCCTGTTGAATTGCCGTTGCTAGGGGATGAATAGTACCGTTTTCTACTGCTGCTGCTAGCTGTAGTAGGTTATAGGAATTGGGGAGTAGGGAGTGGGAAATCCTCAAGCAATCGGTAACTTGGGGATTGCCGGTGGTGAGAGTACCAGTCTTATCAAACACGACGGTGTTTAACTGGTGTACTTCCTCCAATACATCGCCACCTTTGATTAACAAGCCCTTTTCTGCCCCCAAACCAGTACCTACGAGAATCGCTGTGGGGGTGGCAAGTCCTAAAGCACAGGGACAAGCCACTACCATGACTGCGATCGCTAATTTTAAGCTTAAAAGCAGTTCAGAGTAATGGGTTGGACTTTCCCTGTGGGCATATTGGGTCATATTCATCACACCAGAAACTGTGACATTTGACCAGATGTGGGTGCCGAAAAAGTACCAAAAGATAAATGTCAAGGCTGCTGCGGTTAACACTCCATAGGTAAAGTAACCAGCTACCGTATCTGCTAACTTCTGTACTGGTGCTTTCCTGGTTTGTGCTGCTTCCACAAGGGCAATAATTTGTGCCAGAGTGGTGTCGCTACCGGTGCGGGTTGCTTGAATGGCGATCGCCCCGGATTGGTTGAGGGTTCCTGCTGTGACTTCACCTCCAACTCGCTTAATTACAGGAACTGATTCCCCAGTCAGCATCGATTCATCTACGGTGGTTTGTCCAGCCATTACTTCCCCATCCACGGGGATTTTTTCTCCTGGCAAAACTTGTAACCACTCTCCCACATGTACTTGTGAAGCTGGGATTTCTACAACTTCTCCTGTTAATGGTGAAGAGTTAGTATCCTTGGGTTTGGGGATTAATCGCGCTACAGGGGGTTGCAGTGCCAATAATTGGTGGAAAGCGCTAGCAGCGCGACTCCTGGCTTGTTCTTCGAGGGTTTTTCCCAGGAGGATAAAGCCTAAGATCATCACTGGTTCATCAAAGAAGCACTCCCAACCCAGTTGAGGAAATAGTAGCGCTATAGAACTAGCAATGTATGCTGTGACGGTACCCAATCCCACTAGAGTATTCATATTGGGGGTACCTCTTTGCCAACCTAACCAGCCATCAACTAAAATAGGACGACCGGGGATTAGTATTGCTAGGGTTGCTAATCCAAAGTGGAACCAGATGTTATTTAAAAATCCTAGCCCTGGAATACCAATATGACCAAAATGTCCGATTGCCGATAGCACCAATAGCATCCCAGCAATTACCAATTGCTGAAATGCAGACTGGATTTTTTGGTCTTTTTGGGCATGGTTAGCTTGATGGGTAAATATATCATTTCCTTGACGGGGTTGACTAGGGAAACCCACTGCTGTTAGTTGTTTTGCCAGGGCATTTGCATCTACCAAACCTGCTTCTGATTCTATAACAGCAACTTCTGTTGCCAAGTTCACACAAGCGGTTTTAACTCCTGGATATTGAGTTAATTGCTTTTCTACGGCTTTCACACAGCCAGCACACTTCATACCCCCAACATCGAGAGTTATTTTCTCTGTGGTTGAGTGCGGGATCGTTTCGGTGGATATCTCTGTTTTGGGGACAATTTGCATGGAAAATTTGAGATTTGCTGCAAGAACTTCAACGCTTGATGAAAAGCGTCTCTATTTCGAGAGTAGGCTAAATCTGGAATTACGACATGCATCCCTAGACATTAAATTTTGTTAAAGTACTTTAATCAACGGAGTTTTTAAAGGCGATTCCAGCGTCCATAAGTGAAGTAACTGATCCCCAAAAGTTGCAAAAGGATCAAAATCATCTCGCTTTTCCAAAAATCATTGATTTCTAAACTGGAGATAGCAATAAAATATGCCAAACTCAAAGTAGTAAAAAAAACAAGATAAATATGTTTTGTTTTCATCTGTGCCATAGGATAGTTATCTTTTCTGTGTTGAAACTTTATAACTATAGAAATCTGGTTTGATTTGTTTATAGCTAATAGGGAATAGGGAACTCTTAACAGGGAACTCTTAACATAATTGTACTGATACTTTAATATTTTGATATATTCAGAACTTACGATATAAGTAAGTAGGTGGAAATAAACACAACTATATTAGGAAAGGTAAATAAAGAGTGAAACCTTTACCAATGACATAGATGGGTTAGCGGCTACTTTCTCCAAGCCACGACCTGTCTACCCGCAGGGTATGAAAAATGATAGATGACGACCCTAAAAGCATTCGCTTTATTTGTACCCAGCTACTTGGCAAATTTCAGTTGGATGCAATACAAACAGAATTGGTGGAGTTCGGACGGGCAGGGATGCCCATCCCACAAGAATGTATTCTACACCCTGCGGGAAGGCTCCGCCTACAACCCAAAACCGCTATATTGTCACAATTGGTGGTCGGTGCGTGACACTACAAACCCTAATTTATCCTACAGTATTTATCATCCTTGTCACACACACTAAGGTGATAAATCTGCCAGTTGCGTAAGTTCTAATATTGATATGTATAACTTCATTTATTAATAATAAATCATGTGTTTGGCTTGTTTTTTTGTAATTCCAAATCAGAAAAATATTTGCAAATTTCTACCATTTTCAGGGCGCAGAAACCGCGCCCATACGAATCATGTATCGCATTGTTTTGTTTTCAACAAATAGTCTTAATCTATCAAATTAAGACTATTTATTCCTTATTATAACTCTTGCACTCATTATTTTTCCAATTATTTTACATTACCCCTTCTCTATTCCCTATTCCCTGTTTCCTCCTCCCAATTGATAGTTTATATTAAAACCAACTTTGTTTATTCACAAAGTAAGTTTCTACAAAATCTTCATAGGTTTTATTCAAATAAATCATCCCTTCAATTAAACCTACAAATTGCATAACCAATAATAAAAAACCATAGGTAAAATAACCACCTACTATAGAAATACTCAACATCACAAAGCCTTCTATGTTGTAGCCAAGAATAAACTTATGAATGCCAAAACTACCAACAATAATACCGCAGTAACCAGCTAGAAGTTGTTTGGTGGCGTGACTCTGGTTAA
This sequence comes from Nostocaceae cyanobacterium, assembly GCA_030065825.1. GTDB lineage: Bacteria > Cyanobacteriota > Cyanobacteriia > Cyanobacteriales > Nostocaceae > JASJCY01. The sequence continues at coordinate 25,345 of JASJCY010000124.1, forward strand.
GTTTTGCCATGAAGCGCTCCTATTTAGTGTATACAAAATCTACTTTTTTGAGATGTGAAAATAAAACCTAGTTACTTAGTAAATAGATTTTATTGGTCTGTTATTAAACGCAAATAAATGATAATTAACGAATAAAAACAGATGATTATTTTGTGTTTGCTACTGCCAATATCTCAATAGTAAAATAATGTAGATATCCCTGAAATTATCTGATTATTTTAATATTAAATCTCACTATCCCAAGACAGCTTTGTCACAAATATGGTGAAATATTCCCTTGAGGAAAGTATTATGCAACCACAGGCAAAAAAGACCCCTATGTTACTTTTTACAAGTAACAAATTATATTTCCGGATTTTTAGCTGCCAGATTTGTCAAAATTTTAGATGGCTAAGCTTAATTAAAATCTTACCACCAGAGAATATTATTTTGTTAATTCTATTAATAATTAGTAATACTCATGAATACAAGATTGCAACACATGGCTTTGTAGAGAGGTAGTAATCCTACTCTCATCAAAGAATTTATCCCATTATTAATTTTTCTAGGAATCTTAATATAGACACAGGAAGTTAATAACTTAATGTGAAATATTTATGAGTCTTTACCAATCATAGAAAAATACTATTTTCCCCTGATGGCTAAAGTTATCCAGCTAAGAGGATGTTTGAAAAGTATTATGTTTAACATCACAACCCTAAAAACCTAACCCCTAACCCCTGGGGGAAACCCTCTCCTACCCTCACCCCTAACCCCTCTCCCATTGGGAGAGGG